>JACDAR010000080.1 GCA_013695335.1 Rubrobacter sp. | reverse complement strand
CAGGCGTTGTTGGCGTCGACCATGATCCGGACATCGTCCCCCACAGCCCTTCGAACCGCCGCTACACGCTTCAAATCATCGGCTAGCATGACGGTGGCGAAGCCTGGCTCCTCCATGTGAACCAGCGGGTTCATGGGGGTGTCGGTGGTGCGTCCGACTTTGATCTTGGCGTGCCGGAACCCCGCTTCGACGTAGCCGCGCACCTCATCCGCCAGAGCCCCGGCGTCTTTGCCTTCCGCGTAGAACCCGGCACTGGCGTAGGCCGGCACCTCGTCACGGTAGCCGCCGAGCATCCGGTAGAGTGGCTGGCCGGAGATCCTGCCCATCAGATCCCACGCGGCGATGTCGAGGCCGGAGACGGCCGCCGGGAGCACGCCGCCGTCGCCATGCTGGTGGGAGCGGGACATCATCGTCTGCCAGAGCCATTCCGGCCTGACCTTCTGTCCCAGTATGCGGGGAGCGAGCTCCTCGTGGATCATGGTTTCGACCACGGAAGCGGGTCCGCCGTAGATTGCTGACTCTCCGATCCCCACCTCTCCGTCCTCCGTGCGCATCTCCAGCAACAGCGCCGAACGCGCCAGCATGTAGTGGATGGAGTCAGATAGCAGCTCGTCCAGTGGGAACGAGACCGGATACGTCGTGACGGAGGCTATGATGGTCAATCGGTTGATTCTCCTTCAAACATGCACGCAGATTGGCCCCTGCGGACCATCGCGTTTCGTCTACTCTTCTTCCTCGAAAGAGTAGACGATGATGCAACGGCCATCCTCTTTGGTCTCCTGTATTTTCTGCACGGGTATCAGCCGTCATTACACGTTGACGGGGGTCGGGATCGCATCTACTTCAAGATACGCTTGGCTGCGTTCTTGGCCCGTTTCTCAGGACCAGATGAACCCTGTTTCTTGCCACCTTTGCCGCCTTTAGTACCTTTGTCGACGGCCTTCTTGACCTCTTTCTCCAGCTTCGACATAGTAGTTTCGCTCCTCTCCCGTGATCGCCGTAAAGCTGTCCGTATTACTGCCCTACGAGCGTCTTTCCGAAACTCTAATGGACGCGTGACAGGCAACGAGAAGGCGACAACAGATTCGGAGAATCCAACGAATAGCGATCCGCATTTTGTGCGGACGAATGCCCCGCCACCCAGGGATGTGGAGGTCTGACTACTGCAGCGATGCTACCGCTCGGCATCTTTGCACTCCTGTGCGTCACATGAACTGAGTTGCGCGAGACGTTCGTGGAGCCGGGAGATACGACCCTGATCCACCACCCCGACGAGGTTTTCGAGCTCGTCCGGATCACGGGCAAGATCGTAGAGTTCCCTCTCCCCTGTCTCATACTCCACATAGCTGACATCCTCGGTGCGCACGGCGGCGTATGCAGGCATGTCGTCTGGCGGCTCCTCACCGAAGCCGGCTTTGCTCTCCACCAGAACCGCCGTCCGCCAACGCTTCGGCTGGTTGCGCCCCAGAAGTGGAAGCAAGGAGCGCCCATCCACCGTGTCAGGGACGTGGGCTCTGGCTATCGCCGCGAAGGTTGGCGCGAGGTCGGTGTTGGATGCCAGCTCCTGACGAACCTCGTCCTGGGGCACGCCGGGTCCAGTGACGAACATCGGTACGGAAATATCCTCTTCGTAAGGGGTGTGCTTGCCGCGCGGAAGGCGATGGGTTCCCGCCAGATGGTAGCCGTTGTCCGTCCAGAAGAATATGTACGTGCGATCCAAAGTTCCAGAGGACTGAAGTGCATCCAGCACGCCGCCGACCAGATCGTCCAGAGACTCGGCAGCCCTCAACCTAGCCCGATACACATTCTGCTCTTCGGCGAGTTGCCCATCCGTCAATCCCGGTCTCTCGCGGACGTACCTGGGCTTGTCCGACACGTCGGCCTCGTTGCGGCTGGGGGAATCAGGGAGCGTGGCATTGGTGAAGTCATTCGCGTGACGCTTGGCTGAGTAGTACGGCGCATGGGTGGCGTTGGGGGCCACATAGGCGAAGAAGGGTTCTTTCGTGTCGCGGATGAAGGCTTCTGTTTTGCGGGCGATGAGGTCGGTATCGTGGAGCTTTTCGCGATCGTAGTCCACTATCCTGCCGTTCTCGTTCAGGCTGTAGGTTTCGCCTTGATATTCCCCGAGGTAGCCGTTCCACTGGTCCCAGCCTGGCGGAACGTGGCTGGTGTCGTCGTAGCCGTTGAGGTATTTGCCAGCGAAGAAGGTACGATACCCTGCTTCCTTTAGCCAGGTCGCAACGGTATCGGCTTCGAGGTTGCGGGCATTAAAGGCGGGCCAGCCGCTGCCGATTCCCCTCGTGTACCAGACGCCGTGGTTGTGGGGATACTTTCCGGTCAGGATCGTTGCCCGCGAAGGGCAGCACATGGGCAGTGAGATCACCGCGTTCTCCAGCGTCACCCCCCGATCCCGCAGCCGCTTTCTGGTCTCGGGCATCGCCCGCAGCAGCGTCGGGTCGAAGTCATCGGCGAGAACGAAGACGATGTTCGGATGATCATCCGGCGCCTTCTGGTCATTGCGGGAACCGCCTTGCTCTTCCTCGCCACACCCGGACGCGATGACCAAAACCACGCACATAGCAGCAACGTACCTCTCGCCCCTGCGCCGAAACTCGCCAGTCATCAGACGCCTCCGGCGCCTCAGCCAGCCTCTTCCGCGTCCTGTGGCATCATCGCCGTCTTGCCCGGCGGCGCATCCGACGTGCTCATTAGCACCCCACAGAGATTTTGCGTCGTCGCTGCGGTCAGCGTGGGTTGTCAGCGCACTCCTTTCACAGGCAGGATGGCGAGGGCGCCGACGATCGAGAGCGAGGCCGCGACAAAGTAGAGCGCCGTGTAATTGTCACCCCCGCCGTCGGCGAAGAGCGGGATGGCGAGGAAGATCGGGGCTATAGCCGGGGCAAGGGACTGGGGCAGCGTGGCTGCGATGTTGAAGACCCCGAGATCCTTGGACGCATCGTCGGTGTTGGGCAGCACCTGGGAGACGAGCGCGAGGTCGACGGCCAGGTAGATACCGAAACCGATACCGCAGATCGTCACCCCGACGAGGAAGGCATCGAAAACCACGGCGGAGCCCCAAATAAACACCTTGCGCCTACCGCCTGCGAGGTCCGAGAGCCACCCGCCAACGACGCTGAAGATCACGAGCCCGACGTTGAGGACGAGAGTGGTGATCAAGACGAGGCGGGGAACCCGCGCCTGGCTCGTGCCGAGGTGTTCGATGAGGTAGAAGACGTTGTAAGTGACGAGCATGGCTACGGTCATGTTCAGGAAGAAGCGGCTCAGCCGGGCCCAGGCGAAGTCGGGATGGCGCGCCGGGTTCACCCAGAAGCTGCCGAGGAACTCGTACAAGGTGTAGGGCGGCGGCGCGGATGATACATGATCCCCATGTAGCCGACATTTAATCCTATCTCGAAGGCTCTCACCGTGCTTTTGGTCAAATCCTCGATCTCCGGGTAGCCGAAGACGCGCACGAGTTCGGAGAGCTGCGCGTCGCTCATGGCGAGCCGCGCCTCGCCCGTGGCTACCGCGTCCAGGGCCGCGGCGGAAGGTCCGTCCGGATTACCGCTCACGCCGGAGACGACGATCATCGAGTCCACGACGATAAGGGGAGGGTTCAAGGAGAGGATTCGCGCCGACGGCGAGCTTCCCGCCTGGCCCGAACCTCTTCCGGCGAAGGGGCCGCCGCCTCGGGTTCGTGTCTGCCGCCCTCCTCGCGGGCGCGGCGGACGAGCTTACGGGCGAACTCGTGCGCCTCCTCTTCCGGCAACCCCCCGGAGCCGAGCAAATCGAAGAGATGCGGGCGTTGCTTGAAGCCGCGCTCTTGTTCCCTGGATCTTTCCATGACCCTGATTCTACCCGCTTCCAGCCATTACCGGCAAACAGGCAACCGGTTGACCGCCTCGGCGTCCGTCCGACGGAGCGAACAGCGAGCGCCGAAGTGAACTACCCGCTACACGGGACTCGCCATGAAACCCGAGAAGGCGGGATCCTCACACGGTTTTCGAATGGCTACCCTATCCAGAATACCGCTCTATATTTCTTCGCCGTTGCGCAGCCGCTCGATGAGGGAGGTGAGTTCGGGCGGGGGCATTGCGCCGAGTTCTCTAGGGAAGGTGTCTTCGAGGTTTTTGTAGTGCCGGAGGGCGCGTCCCCGCTCGCCGTGGCGTGAGTAGGCCAGGATGAGCCCGGCGTGCGCCTTGCCTGAGTAGGGGTCGTGGGCGATGGCTCGATGGTAGGCTCGGGCGGCTCTTGAGTTTTCGTTTTGTTCGGTGAGGAGTCGTCCGAGGAGGAGCTGGCCTTCGATGTGGATCTCGCGCAGTTCTTGCTGGCGGGGGAAGATCCACTCTCCGCCGGAGAAGCCCTCCAGGAAGTCTCCGCGGTAGAGTTTGGCGGCTTGTTCGAGGAGCGTCGTGGCGGTCGCGGGATCTTCCTTGGCGCACTGATGAGCCTGGCGGGTCTTCTCTTCGAAGTCCGCGACGTCGAAGCCGTGGGGGATGGCGCGGTCGAAGGTGTAGCGACCGCCGGAGAAGCGGATCCTGTTCGGGGGGCCGAGGGCTTTCCGGAGGCGGTGCATCGCGGTGTGGAAGGCGTTCCTGAGTTGGGAGGGGGAAGCGTCGGGCCAGAGGTCGAGCCCGATCCTGGTCCGTGTGCGGGGCGGGTGGCTTATGAGGTAGAAAAACAGTTCCCTGACCTTCGCGTACTTCCAGGCGGAGGACTCCACCGCCCCGCCGCCGATCTCCACCCGCGGCTGCCCGAGGACGAGGACGCGGAGGGTCGGGGCAGAAGGCTCCTCGGGCGCGCTCTCGTCTTCTTCGAGGGCGAAGGAGATCGCCTGCTCTATGCCCATCGAACGCCCCTCGGCCCACGCGGCGTCGGTTTCTTCTTGTCCGAGGGCACCCCGGGCGCTCTCCACGCCCTGATCGTGGACCTCGCGGTAGTGGGAGTACACCTCTGCCTGGCCGACCACCTCCCGCATGGCGTCGCTGGCCCCGAAGAGGACCGCCGCCCTTCGGCAGCGTTCGCGCGCCGAGAGCGTGGCCGCGAGGTACGCCAGGGAGACGGAGAGAAGCCACTTATCACCCAGGCCCCGCAGCGCCCGGACGCTCTCCTCGGCCAGCGACTGCGCCTTTCCGTGGTCCCCGGTCCAGAGGGCCATCGCGGCGAGGTTTCCAAGCGGGAAGGAGAGGAGCCAGCCGTCTCCGAGGCGCCGGCAGATGGCCGCGCTCTTCTCCAGCGGCGGGGTCGCTTCGTCGAAGTCTCCAGCGGCCATGCGCGCGACCCCGAGCGTCGCCAGCGCCCTCGCCAGCAAGTTGGTTTCCCCGTGCCTCCGGCCGACGGTAACGCTCTCCTCGGCGGCAGCGAGGGCTTTCCCGGTCTCGCCACGGGCCAGATGTTCGAGGCTGTAAGTGGAGAGAGCGGATGAGAGCCACACGTCCTGCCATTCGTAGTCGTCCAGCTCCCTGAGGCGCGCCACAGCCTCGCCCAGAAGGGGTCCGGCCACGTCCCGGTCGCCCTGCGCCCAGGCGAGTCCGCCGGAGACGTGGATGGCCTTCGCCACCATGATTTCCGACCCTTCGCCGACCTTCAGCGCCCGTGCGACGGAGGCACGACCTTCGACCAGATGGCTCCGACGCAGCCAGAACCACGCGAGCGCGCAGGAGATGCGTAGGCCAAGCTCCGCGTCGCTGGAGGCTGCCGCCCACGACATGGCCGTGCGGAGGTTGTCGAGATCCTCATCTACGAGATCCAGCCAGAACTCCGGATCTGGCTCGGTGAGGCCGGGCTCGGCCCCCTCGGCGAAGTCCCGGAAGAAGACGGCGTGCATTCGGCGCATCTCGCCAACCTCACCCGCCTCTTCCAGTTTTTCGGAGGCGTACTGGCGGATGACCTCTTGCAAGCGGTATCGCGCCGCCTCGCCGGTCCGCCGCACCTGGACGAGCGACTTATACACGAGACGCGATAGGAGACTCAGCACCGAATCACCGCAGGTTTTTCCGGCTCCGTCCCCGACTCTTTCGGCGTCAGCCCTGCACACTTCCTCGGCAGCTTCGAGGGTGAAGCCGCCCGAGAACACGGAGAGCGCGCGTAATAGTGCGCGCTCGGGGGGCGGGAGGAGGTCGTAGCTCCAACTTATCGTAGCCCGCAGCGTTCTTTGGCGCTCCGGCGCGGTTCGGGGGCCGGGGGCGAGCACTCCCAGCGCGTCGTGGAGGCGGGCGGAGATCTGGGACGGCGTCATGCTCATTACCCTGGCGGCGGCGAGCTCGATGGCGAGCGGGATGCCGTCGAGACGTTGGCACACCTCCGCCACCGCCGGGGCGTTCGCCTCCGTGAGCGCGAAGCCGGGCGAAGCGGCGGCTGCCCGCTCTTCGAAGAGCCGCGCCGACTCGCAGCGCGAAACCGCCTCAAGCGACGGGGAGTCTGGCACGGACAGCGCCGACCTCGGCCACACCATCTCGCCCGCCACCCCGAGCGGCTCGCGGCTCGTGGCGAGCACCGCGAGGCCGGGGCACCAACGCAACAATCCCTCGGCCAACTCCGCGCACGCCCCGACGAGATGCTCGCAGTTGTCGAGCAGGATCAGACACCGTTCGTCGCGCAGGGCTACCGCAAGCTCCTGCTCCAGCTCGCGTCCGGGACGCTCCCTCACCCCCAGCACGGAGGCCACCTCCCTCGCGACCAGTGACGGGTCCCTCAGAGAATCCAGTTCGATCAGCCAGACCCCGTCCGAGAACTCGCCTCCTGAGCCATGGGCCGAAGCGTCGCCGTCCGCGAGGCTCCGCGCCGCCTCCAGCGCGAGCCTGGTCTTGCCGCACCCTCCGACCCCGGTCAGCGTGAGAAGGCGCCCCGGACGGAACATCCCCCGCACCTCCGCGAGCTCCGACTCGCGGCCGACGAAGCTCGTCAGCGGAAGCGGGAGGTTGTCGTAGACGCCTCTCTCCGAAGAAACTACATGCAAACCATGCGCCTCCGAACCGTCGCGACGGTTCCTCTGGGCGTTTGGATCTCCCCTCATACAAGCTCCGCGCCGTAAAGCCAGCGGTGACGTACCATCCACGGTGCTTGATGCCGCGCCGAAGTCACGGGGTTCTTCAGGGCCGGCCGTGTATCGCTCTTCGGCAAAATGAACCAAGTCGGGGTGCTGCCGATCCCACACTCTCCCAGGGTCTGGTACCGCCTGGAACACGGCGGGACACAACTAATGGAGCATACTGGATGCAAGAGCCCCGGTAGACTGCGTTTGCTGCTGGCACTTCTTGCAGCTTTGATCAAATGCTCCTCTTTCGACCTTTGATAAGCATTAGTAACAAAAGCGTCGCTGGAGTTCAAGCCTCGGGAGCTTCTGCCGGTAGGTGGAGCGCCCGCGCGCGAATGGAGTATGGAGTGCCAAATCATCTGGGGGGCTTCGCAACAAACAGTGCTCGATGCCTGCGATCAGATGATCAGTCCTGGTTTTCAGAGGTCGCGGTAGATGGCTGCACTTCCAAAGTCCGTGTGGTGGCGAGAAAGCGACGGGGAGTTCCGTGGATCAGATCATGCAGGGCATCGAACGCTCCACGACCGTAGACGCTGACGGCCTACCTGCAAAAGCCAAAGCCGCTCCCGTCAACCCCCACGACTCCCACTGCTGGAGGTGCTCAAGGCGCTACCCAGCGGATGAGGACGCATCCCGACCGGGCTGCCGCTCTAAAGAAACCCGCGAGAGGTTACAGCTCCGTGACCTGCTGGCAGGAGATCTCCGAGAAGGGAAATCCAACCCCCAAAGCCACTTTGAGACGCCGGGGCGTAGAGCGCACGAGCTCCTTGAACGAAGCCATGAGAAGTCAGGGCGGTGTATCGAGCATGGGGAGCAGAGCATCACCTTATGGTTCGCCTGCCACCCAATGATCATCACCCCGGACAGGCACGTCAGGCAAGCCCTGAGTCGCTATCTCTTACGAGAGTCAACGACGCCGCACATCGTGAGAAATTTCCTGTTGGCACAGGTTCGCAGACCACCCAGGTACGCTGACGAACCACGCCATCTGAACCCGGTCAAATGACAGAATGGGATATCTGTTTGACTATAACAAATAAAAACTTGATAATTGCAACTATAAGGAGGTTGACGTGCGAGGGGTGGATCCAGACTCTGAGGTTTGGGTGGTTCGGCGGTTCAACAGGTTTTTCACGCGTCGGATCGGGGTTCTGCGCGAGGGGTTGTTGCACAGTCCGTACTCGCTGGCGGAGGCGCGGGTGCTGATCGAGGTTTCACGCGGCGGCGCTACAGCGACGGATCTCTCGCGCGAACTTGGCCTTGACCCTGGACACCTCAGCCGCATACTGGCCGGGCTGGAGAAGAATGGCCTGGTAGACAGGGTTCGCTCCGAGTCCGACGGCCGTCGGCGTTTGCTCTCCCTCACCCCCCAAGGCGAATCAGCCGTCTCCATGCTCGACGAGCGTTCGCGCGATGAGGTGGCAGAGATGCTCACCGCGCTTTCGAAAGGTGACCGTCGGCGGCTGCTCGACGCCATGCGGACCATCGAGGGCATCCTCGGCGATGAGCCAGGCGGGAAGTTCAAATTCGCCGAGCCGTTTTTCCTCAGGCAACACGAGCCTGGAGACATGGGCTGGGTGGTCCATCGGCACGGCGCACTCTACGCCAGGGAGTACGGCTGGGACGAACGATTCGAGGCGCTCGTTGCCCGCATAGTCGCTGACTTCGCCGAAAACCACGATCCCATGCGGGAACGGGCCTGGATCGCGGAGATGGGACACAAGATCGTCGGCTGCGTCTTCATGGTGAGAGTGAACGACGAGGTAGCCAAACTCCGGTTGCTCCTGGTCGAGCCGGAGGCGCGCGGCCTCGGCCTGGGAGAAAGACTCGTCGAAGAATGCATCCGCTTCGCCCGCCGCGCCGGATACCGAAAGCTCACCCTCTGGACCAACGACGTGCTGCACGCCGCCCGCCGCATCTATCAGAAACA
>JACDAR010000050.1 GCA_013695335.1 Rubrobacter sp. | reverse complement strand
CCGGCGCGGTGGATGGAGCGCGAGAAGATCAGGATGCGCGACGATTGCATGTCGGTGATCTCACCCTGCCAGAACGGCGAGTTGACCGAGAGCGCGAGCATGTGCGGCACGTATTCCCTCAGCCGGTCGAACATGTAAACGGCCTTCTCGCGGCCCCGCACTGCGTAATGGACGTGCAGCGAGAAGGTGTTGTTGCGCCGGATCAACCACCCCAGCTTGCTCTTCAATCGCTGGTAGTGCGGCTTGTCTATGATCTCCTGTTCCCGCCAGTCCCCGATGGGATGCGTCCCGCTCGTCCCGAGTAACCTGCCGATCCGATCCGCCCGCGCAAGCAACTCCCGCCGCCGCGACACGATGTCCCTGATGACCCCGGATGGCTCTGCGTGGACGCCTGTATTGGATTCGATCTCGCAGTCGATTAGCTCGCCGCTGAATTGATCTTCTGGCACGGAGTCCAGAATCTTCTGCGCCCCGGTGGCAAGCCTGAGCGTCTGGGGGTCGGCGAGCCAGAGTTCTTCTTCGGCCCCGAGGGTTCCTTCCGGGACATCCTTCTCGAAAGCGTCATCCGGGATGAGGGAGTGTGTCACGGTATCGCTCAAAGTTTTTCTCCGCCAGGGTAGGATTTTTCGCCAGCCCGTATCTCCACCGGCAGGTGGTTCTCGGGCGGCGCGAGGGGACAGTGCCAGCGGGCATCGTAGGCGCACGATGGGTTGTACGCGAAGTTGAAGTCAACGACCAGTCGCCCATCCTCGGAGCCGAGGTCGGCGTGCTTGATGGTGTCGAGCACGTACCGGCCGCCGCCGTACGTCTCGGTTCCACAGGTCGCGTCCCGGAAAGGGAGCAGAATCCCGCCCCCGTACCCGGAGACCCAGAACAGCGATAGTTCAGCCTCCGTGTCGTCTACGGGGAACCGGACTTTCCCGAACCGCCTGAGCCGCACGAGCCCGTCTTCTTGAAGCTGGACTTCGATCTCCCCTGGCTCCACGTCGTGGTCAACCGCCAGGGCGTGCCGGAGCGCGGGGTCGTAGTCGAAGTAGCGCGGTCCACCGAATTGGTCAAGCGCTTCCTGCGAGAGCGGCGATTGCGGATGCCGACGGAAAAGCCCATCCCGCTCCCGGCGGAACCGTTCGCCGCGGGCCGCTGGGTCAACGTCAGCGTCTCGGGTCCGGGCGTACATCTCCGAGACGGAGCGCCTGTAATCCAGAAGTTGTTCGTAGCTTGGCGCGTGTTCCATAACGCCGCATATATTAACCGTTTGGCGGCCTGGCCTGTAACCGGGACGGCTCGCGGGTAGAATCGGGGGCCGTGGTCACCCTGCGTCAACGAGACGGGGCGGCCATTGTTGCACGGGGAATACTGGCTACGATGGGAGGTAATCATGCCTGCTGAAGTTGGAGAGAAGGCCCCGGATTTCACGTTGCCCTCCGATAGCTGGGATGAGAAGGTCTCGCTGGGGGACGTGACGGGGAATGGGCCTGTGGTGCTGTTCTTCTATCCTGGCGACTGGTCGAGCGTCTGTACGGATCAGATGGGTCAGGTGCAGGCTGAGATCGGACGTTTCGAGGAGAAGGGGGCGAGGGTGTTGGCGATCAGCGCGGATACGCCGTGGTCGCACCGCGCGTGGGCCGAGGAGCGGGGCATCGGGTTTCCGCTGCTCTCGGATCTCGAAAGGGATGCGGTGGACAGCTACGGTGTCAGGCACGAGAACGGCTTTCCGGAGCGGGCGTACTTCATCATAGACAGGGACGGTGTGATCCGGGCCAAGAAAGTAGAGGCTTCGACGAAGGATCAGCCGGAACTGGAGGTAGTCCTGGAGGATCTGGAGAAAGCCATTTAGGAGATACTGAATGCAAAGGCCAGAAGGTCCCGTCCCAGTACCCGAACATCGGGTAGGCGCCTGCGCGGCGACCGCCCTGACCCTCGTATACAGCGCCCCGACGCCAGGCATCGGCTCCCGCTATCTGGACGGGCCCGTGGCCCACGAGGGACGGATTCTCTCAGCCGTCGCCGCTCGGGACGCCATCGCCGGGGCCGCCCGTCGGAGCGTGGGCGAGACCGTGCTCGAGGCCGCGATATCCTCGCTGGCGCTCACAGGCTACGCCGACGTTCGCGGCGCGGGATATCTGGCTGCGCTTTCGAGGGCTGCCGTCCTCGGGGAGCCATCCGTGCGGGTGCTCAGGGGTCTCGGGCACGATGAGATCCTTTACTTCGTCAGGGCTTTCGACGCCGCCGGGGACACGGGGCCGCTCGTGTCGTCGCTCCGGGTTGCGCTAGGCGCTGGCCAGGATGCGACGCTAAGGGACGCCATGCGCTTCGCCGCAGCCCGCGACCCGCTGGCCCGCGAATACGCCCGCGACTACGAGATCACACGTCAGTTAGCCAGGCCGGCCCTCCTCACCGCCCTCTCGCGCTCGGAATCCGCCAGGGGGGCGATAGTTCAGTCATATCTGGAGGTACTCGCCGAGGTTCCAGACCTCGACGTGGCAGCGAGGGCCGGGAGCCGGGAGGCCGAGGATGTCTCGCGCATGGCGAACGGGGTGCTGAAGTCTGGCGGCGTCAGGTCGCGGCGGGGTATTCAGGCCATCGCCAACCTCGACGGCCTGCTGCGCGCCGACCAGCGTCTCGCGCCCACGGCCACGGAGCCTGTAGTGCTGGCCGCAGCATTTCTCGTCGCCGTGGAACATGGGCCCGAAGCCCTTGGCCACCGCCTTCCCCCCGCCAATGGCGGCAATCGGGGAAGATGATCTCCCCGCGGCCCCGCCGTGAGAGCCTTCGCTTCGGCGCTGATGGGCTGGGGTAGAATCATCCCCATGAATCTGGATGCGTGGATGGAGGTACGGAGGTCGTGAGGGCGCTGGTGATAGTGGGTCATGGCTCACACCTGAACGGTGATTCCAGCTGGCCCGTCTACGAACACGCCGCGCGTATCCGGGAGTCAGGTGAGTTTGACGAGGTGGTCGAATGTTTCTGGAAGGAAGAACCATCCATGCGTCACGTCCTCGATACCGTGGAGTCAGACGACGTGTGCGTGGTACCAGCCTTCATCTCCGAAGGGTACTTCACGCAGCAGGTCATACCGCGTGAGCTTGGGCTCGAAGGTTCGGTCACGAAAAAGGGCGGAAAGATAGTTCGATATTCCGGGCCGCTCGGCACGTTCGGGCAGATGGAGGAAGTTATTCTGGAGCGCGCGGAGGATCTGATGCGCGGCAAGGAGAAGCGTCCGGGGAGAACGGCGCTCGTGCTTCTCGGGCATGGGACGGATCTCAACAAGAGCTCCGGAGGTGTGATCTACCTGAACGCCGAACGTATCAGGGAACGTGGCATCTTCGACCTCGTGGCCGAGGCGTTTCTGGATCAAGAACCCGAGGTTGGTGAGGTAGTCGCTGGCGTGGAGGCGGAAAACGTGATCCTGCTTCCAGTATTCATAGCCGAAGGCTGGCACACCCGCGAGACCATCCCTGAAGACCTCGGCCTCACGGGAGAGGTAACCGAACGCGAGGATCGGACCATCTTCTACGGCGCCCCGGTCGGCACCCACCCCTCGATGGCCGGCCTCATAGCCGCCCGCGCCCGCGACACCCTGAGTAACGCCGAGGCCGAGGTTGTCCCGAGCGCCCGCTAGCTCCTCTGAATCCGTCGGGAACGCCGCAGCAGCTTCCCGACAGGCTTTCGCCGCGTGGGTGGATGAAACCCAGGATGGCCGCGTTTTCGCGCAGGTTTTTATCCGCGGTCGGGAATCCGGCTATGAACTTCGGCACAAAGATGATGTGGATGCCGGGGATCTCGAATTGTACGAAGATCCGCGGTCGGCGCGTGAGATCTCCCGCCTCACCGAGGCCGGGGAACATCGTCCCCTCAAGAGCGCGCCGAACCTGCGGCGGGGCTGGATATTGCGCGTCCCGGACGCCAGGGCGCTAGCCGTCGCCATGAACTACCTGTATCCGGCTGCGGTGGTCCACTGGTATCTGGAGCGGGGGGGAAGGCTCGAGATCACGAGCTACAGGGAGAACGCCGCGCGCCAGAGCGGCATCTACAAGCGGGTCCAGCGCCTCTCCGACGATGGCGTACAGAACGCGGCTCGGGCTTGCTGCGAAGACGATGTGTGCCTGAAGAGGACGTTGTGGGACGTTGACGATGAGACGGCGCTGCGGATGGATCGGGGGAGTGGTGAGATCCCCTGTCCCGAGCCTTGCAGCCTCTTCTTCTCCTTCGCCCGCCGCGCGCGTCTCTTCGAGCGCGAGGAGCGGGAGCGTGACGCATCCGGCCTCACCCCTTCGGAGAGGGAGGATCTTGCGACGCTAATGGATGCCGCAGCGGCTGGGGAAGTGAAACCCGCCCGCGAGGCCGAGTTCGAGGAGCCGCTGAACGAACGCCGGTTGCGCTACCGCCGCCTCACCCTGGTTCCCATACTGCGCGACGGGGAGTAGCTTGGGCCCCGAACCGTCCGTAGCGAACGACGCCCAGCTCATCCAGGAGGTAAGGAGCGCGCTCGGCAGAAACCCTCAATTCAGGGGTTCGGGGCGCATCAACGTCAGTTCTTGCAAGTCGATTATCACGCTGCACGGGGCCGTCCGGCGTGAGGGGGATCGAGGCGCTCGTGCGTGGGGTATCTGGCGTGCGTGGGATCGAGAACAAGTTGAGGGTTCAACCGTAACGCCAGGGTTTGTTTTCGACCCTGGGAACGGGGGTACAAGTTTCGTTTACCCGAAAGACATCGAGACACGGAGGTTTGTCTGTGCTTCGCAGAGTAGCCAAAACAGCGGTCGGCACGAGGACCGGCAGACGGGCGAGCAGAAAGGCGATCAAAGTCGCCGTCGGAACCCCGACGGGCAGAAGGGCGCTGAGGTTCGGGGCCGGGGTGGCAGTGCGTACTGGCAAGGTTGCCGTTGCCTCGCGCGTTGGCAGGAAAGCCCTCAAGGGCGGCGCGGTAACCGCCACGAAGGCCGGAAAGGGCGTTGGAAAGCACAAGCTGCGGGGCGCTCGTGATTCCGGCAAGCCCTCCCGCAGGCGCTATCTGACCTACGGGCTCGTCGCGCTGGCCGGGTTCGCGGTGGGGGCTTTGCTCGCGCGCTCAGGCAAGGACGACTCCGCGACATCTTCATACACCGGCACCACGGGTTCCCATACGCCGGAGCCTGGCAGCCCGGCAGCCGAGCGCGGCCAGACCTGGGGTTCGGGAACCGCGCTGGGCCACGAGCAGGCCGGCACTGATGCGGTGGGTGAGGAGCAGCAGGAGGCCGAACAGCGCATCCGAACGGCCCTTGGGGAAGACCCGCGTACCAGAGACCTGCCGCGAACCAACGTCGCTGTCACGGATGGCGTTGCCGAACTCCGCGGCCCTGCTTCTTCCGAGGAAGCCCGCGAGGCGGCTAGTGAGATCGCCGCTGGCGTCGAAGGCGTCCGCGAGGTGCGCAACCTGATGGTCGTCGAGTAGGTTTCAGCCTACAAGCCAGGCTTCAGGGATGATAGAGACGCCCCGCTGTTTGAAGCGGGGCGTCTTCTCGTTGCTTTCTAACCGCGGATCATGCCGAGCAGCTCGTCGCGTTTCTGCTCCATGGTCTCGTGGTTTTCGGCTTCGACGTTGAGGCGGAGGAGCGGTTCTGTGTTTGAAGGGCGGAGGTTGAACCACCAGTCGCTGAACTCAATGGTGAGGCCGTCGAGGTGGTCCACGTTGTCAGCGCCGCGTTCGGTGTAGTGTTCCTCGACCTTCTGCATCACGTCTTCCTGGTCATCGACTTCGGAGTTTATCTCCCCTGATCTCACGTACAGGTCTATGGGAGAGAGTAGCTCCGATACAGGCTTCTCCTGGTTGGAGACCAGTTCGGCGACCGTGAGCATGGCGATGATCCCGGAGTCAGCGAAGTAGTTGTCCCTGAAGTAGAAGTGCCCGGAGTGCTCGCCCCCAAAAGCTGCGTCGTGCTTTCGCATCTGGGGTTTGATGATGGAATGTCCAGCTTTGGTGCGGATCGCAGTCCCACCCTCGCGCTCCACTAGCTCAGGGAAGGCTTTGGAGCAGACGGCGCTGTACACGATGGTCGCTCCCGGCTCTTTCTCCAGCACGCTTTTGGCGACGAGCGTGGCCAGCAGGTCGCCCGAAACGACCTCCCCCTTCTCGTCTATAACGAAGACCCTATCCGCGTCACCGTCGAACGCCACCCCGAAGTCCGCCTCTTCTTCGACCACCCGCTTGCGGAGCGCCTCGGTGTTCTCTGGTTCGATGGGGCTAGGTGGATGATTTGGGAAGTCGCCGTCCAGCTCGAAGTACATGGGTATGTACTCCAACGGCAGCCTCTCGAAGATGGGCGGAACCATCTTGCCAGCCATGCCGTTGCCTGCGTCAACCACGATCTTCAGCGGCCGCAGGTTCTCTGTTTGGATGAAACCCAGGCAGTGTTCGGCGTAGTCCTCGGAGATTTCGCCTTCCTCCACGGAGCCGGGGAAATTCGCGGCGCCAGGGGTCTTGCCAGAGAGGATGAGGTCCCGGATCTGGCCTATCCCTTCCTCCAAGGAGAGGGCTATGGCGTCCTCGCGGCACAGCTTGAAGCCGTTGTACTCCTTGGGGTTGTGGGAGGCCGTGATCATGGCCCCACCAGGCTCCCCCAGATGCCCGACAGCGAAGTACAGGGCGTCCGTGGAGACCAGCCCGAGGTCGAGCACATCAGCACCGGCCTGGGTCACGCCCTCGATGAACGCCTGCCCCAGCGTCTCACCTGAGAGGCGCATGTCGCGTGCCACTATCACCCTGGAGCCCGAGAGTCCGAGGTGGTTGACGTAGGCCCGCCCGATGTCCCTGGCGAGATCCTCGTCCAGGGTGTCAGGGTATACGCCCCTTATGTCATACGCCTTGAAGACTGACTCGTCTATCATCGTCCCCCTTTGTCCGGCTCTCGGGCGAGGGCTCCCTTCAGCTTCCCCCTAGGTACCGGGCCATTTTGCATCCGGTACAATACTCCGTTATCGTGAATGCTGCACGGCTTCGCAGAAAAAGTTGCTGTTTGCAGGCAAAAGAAGAGCCCCCGGCCAACTGCCGGTTCCGCTGCATTCCTCTCGTCTCCGTGTCTGTGATGCGTTGTTGTGGGGTGGATCGCGGAACGGCGACCCATGCTGAGATTGTACGCGAAAAAGTGTGATTGCGCAAGTTCGATTGCGAAATGCATTATACTCGTCAACACGAGTATAATGCGGCTCGACATCGAGCCGTGAAGTACCCGGCCCGGAGGTCACTGTACCTATGCGGTACACTTACGACTACGTCCGAGGAACGCTTGTTCTTCAGCAGAACCCGAATGACAGCGGCCTCGGCTTACATTCGCTAGCGGCTAGCGCTGCCTATCGGTCTGCTCGGGCTTGAAACGCCCTGTGGGCTTCCTTGTAAGCTTCTCGGGCCTCGTCGGGGCGGCCCAATTCATCGAGTACACGGCCTTTGTTGCGAAGAGCTACTGTATCGTGTGGATCTAACTCTAAGGCAGCGTTGAAAGCCTGTAAAGCTTCCTCACGACGTTCCAACGCAGCCAACGCAACACCTAGCCCGATGTGGGCATCAATTTGGTTTGGCACTATTCTTAACGCGGCGTTGGAAGCCTTAAGTGCCTCCTTGGGACGCCCTAGTTCGATTCTAGTCGAACTCTTATTATAGAGGGCTTCCGGATAATCGGGTTCTATTTTCAAGGCGGCGTTGTAAGCCTCAAGTGCCTCCCAGAGGCGTCCGAGTCCGTGCAACGCACTGCCCTTGTTGGTAAAGACTTGGAGGAGGCCAGGATCTATTTTCAAGGCGGCGTTGTGAGCCTCTAGAGCCTCCTTAGGATTTCCCAGTTTAGCCAGCACTATGCCCTTGTTAGTAAGTGTTCCAGGAAGGTCAGGCTTTATCTCTAAGACGGCGTTGTAAGCTTTTAGAGCCTCTTCGGGGCGTCCCAGATTGCTCAACGCCCAGCCCTTACGGTGGAGGGCTTGGAGAAAATTGGGCTTTATTCTCAAGGCGGCGTTATAAGCTTCCAGTGCCTCCTTGTGGTATCCGAGAGTAGATAACGCAAAACCTTTATTGTTGAGCGCATCGGGAAAATCGGGCATCGTCTTCAAGGCGGCGTCGAATGCCACCAACGCCTCCTTGTGGCGTTCCAGCCTACTCAACACAACACCCTTGCTGTTGAGGACTAAGGCGTGATCGAACTCTATCCCTAAGGCGGCATCAAAAGCCTCCAGCGCTTCTTCATAGCGTCTCAGGCTAGCTAGCGTAGCGCCCTTGTTAATGAGGACGCCAACGGCGTTGGGACTAAGATGGAGGGAGCGATCAAAGTAAGTTATGGCCTGTTCGAGGGTCTTTGATCGCAGACTACATGTAGTCCCGAGGTAGAACATGCCCTCAGCGTCCTCAATTTCTTCTAGAATGTCGGCTAGCTGATCGAAATCGTCTTCGGGCATTCTTCCCGGTACATACTCTACGGTTTTACGCAGGTACGCCCGCTCAGGCTCGACAGGATCAGCACTTCCAGTACGGAGGTACCCTTGACTTGCCAGGGCATCCAGACTCTTTGTGACGTTGGGGTCTCTACGGCGAGAGAGCGATTCATCCTCCAGTAAGGCGTGGATTCGTTCGTGAGTGCATGGCACTCCCGCGTAGTCCAAGAGCTTCAGTGCCCGTAATAGGTCTGCCCGCTCCGGGTGATCGTCGGACAAGATGTCGAAGCGCCTCTTCATCTCCTCCATAGCATTGCTCATCGCTATGGAACCCAGAGTTGGATAATCGTCCCTATTTACAGGGTTCCAAGGTTGGATCCAGATATTCTCAGCAAGTCGCTGTCTCTGTTGTGGAGTGGGCTCTACGAGCCACAACTTGAGGTTCCGGTTATCGTAATAGAGCCTTCCAAGCGTCCCACGAGCCCGCGTCAATTCGGGTTCATCCTGGCAGGTCGAGGCCACGACCCAGGGGACTTCGCAATCACGTAATCTTTGTTGGAATTCGAGCAGATCCGACTCGCTGTTCCTGAGGTTACTCAGGTCATCCAGCAGCAGAATAACCTTGCTGCCCTTAAGGAGGCGAGACAAGTGGGCCTTCTCGGGAATCTCCTTGCTTGCATTGGGCGTAAGAGCTATGTAGCCGTCCATGCGTTTGACGACCTCGTAAAGAGTGCGCGTCTTGCCCTCTTCGGGGTGG
The DNA here is from genome assembly GCA_013695335.1 of Rubrobacter sp. GTDB lineage: Bacteria > Actinomycetota > Rubrobacteria > Rubrobacterales > Rubrobacteraceae > JACDGB01. The sequence continues at coordinate 18,243 of JACDAR010000050.1, read as the reverse complement.
CCAATCAGGACGAAGCCTTTACCTTCTCGCAGACAATCGACCAGGTCATCCTCATCGTAATAAGTCGCGGGATTTGCTACGGTGCGCTGCTCGTAGGGGATAGCCAGACGATCTACGTAGGCGGACTCGTGGAAGGGGCGTAGGCTGAGGGCGGGGTGTTCTTCTAGCTCCGTTTCCTCTCCTGCTCCAACGACCCGGAAACCCAAGTCTTCCGGCTGAAGCTCGTTGGCAGGCTTGAGAAGGCCAAAGCTCTCGCTAGCTTCGTGACGGAGAAATTGCTGCCAAGTGGTCAAATTTAGAACAATCAGCACAAAAAGTAGCAGTGCAATCCACAAATAGTACGTATCCACGAAGTCCAAAATTGGCTGCCATCTACAACCTGTACCGCGTAAGAAACCCAGAGCACAACCTTGTAGAAGGGGCCACAGTAGACCAAGCCCAACCAACGTACGGAGTGCATACTTCAGGGGTTTGTACAGTCGCCACACCCTGGTTAGCCTCCAGCCAACGCTCTCATCGACTCTTGCAGCTCACGGTCATCGACCTTACGGGAATCGGATCGTAGTAGCGGTTCGGCAAAGCCTACTGCAAGAGCCCCATTGCCCAATCACGAAACGGTTTTCTGGATCGGTGTTACGGGGAACCCAACGTAGCCGAGAAAAGTACGTGAAGATCGCGAAGGAGAAGGAAATCTATTGAGTACCCTGCGCATGTGCGGATTCTACTTTTCTGACACTAGTCGCGTGCTACAGAACGCTACAGACAGCTACGACGGGTAACCAGAAACCGCTTATCTATGCGGAATTCTCGTAGCAGCGTGTAGCTGAGAAGCGCAAGGATTACAATACTCCGTTATGAGCTTCCCTGCAGGTCGCCCCCCGACGCCCCAAGGGCGCCAGGATGAGGGGCGGTCCCCGGGCAACTCGTGACTTCCCGGTTCGTCACCTACGCTGGCCTGTTCTACGGCTTTCTAATAGTCGTTGCCGCCCTCTGGAACGGATTGCGGGGACGGGACTTTCAGCTTCTTGGCGACTCCGTTCCGTTCGGGGTGGCGCTTGGATTGCTCGTCGCGCTCGGAACCGTTCTGCTCGGGCTCGCCGTGTACCGGCTTGTCCCTTTGATGCGTGAGATCGCAGACGAGCTCGCCCCGAGGCTGGTGGATGGCGCTTCGATACGGGATCTCATGCTCGTCTCGGTTTTCTCGGGGGTGGGAGAGGAGGCGCTGTTCCGGGGCGCTGTGCAGCCTGAGTTCGGAATTGTTGTCGCCTCCATCGTCTTCGGGCTTGTCCACTTCGGCCCTGACAGACGTTATCTGGTGTGGACGGCGTGGGCGCTCCTCGCCGGGTTCCTTTTCGGCGCCATGTACATAGTGACCGGCGGCCTCCTCGCGCCGGTGGTCTCGCACGTTACGCACAACGCCGCGACGTTCTTGATCTGGAAGCGCTCCAGGCGAAACCTGGCAGGCGCCAGGCAGCAGTGACCGAACCCCAGAAAAGCAGGCTGGACGGCCTCCCTGATGGCCTGCCGCAGACCGCTTCCCCGAAAGATCCCGTGCCGTGGTGGCCCGTCATCCTTGCCGCCGTCCTCGGAATACTCGTGATCTCCCTCCTCGCGGTGGGCGCCTGGCGAACCCTTGGTTCCCATCCGGGAGGGGAGATGAACGCGGATGGTGTGGACAGCGTCGTGGTAAGCGCCGAGGAGAGCAAATACCTTCCGCCCGACGTGGAGCGGTTCGGCGTGCGGCCTGACGCGGTGTATGTGTACGTGGTAGTGCGACGGATGCCGTCTGGAGAACGGCTTCGGGTTAAAGTCGAGCGCGAGCGCGCGGATTCCGTGCTGGACAGCATAGTCTCCAATGGGGGAGGCGTTGTAGTGCTGCGGTCGCTGGAGACCCGTCCCGGACCCGGCGAGAACCTCGATGTGGCAAGGGTCGCCCTCGGTGAGCGGTCAGGGGAAGCGCTGTCGCCTGGGAGGTATGAGATCAGCGTTTACCGGAAATCCGGGGAGCAGGAAGGGGAGGAAATGGTGGCGCGAAGAATTTTCCAGATACGGGGCTAGCTTGCTACAACGAGCCCTGGTGGATGACAGGTTTTTATATACAATGGATTGCGCTCAGCGCCGTGGCGAAGCTGCGGTTTTCTCTGGGAGGGAGAACGGGTATTGCAAGTTGTGAACATGGTGCTAAACATCCTGAGTCTGGCTGTGGTCGGGGTCGGCATCGCCCTCTCCTGCACCTTCTTTTCCCCCTCGGCTTTCCTTGGTTCCGGCTCAGGGAACCAGGCATTGGGCGCGGAGCCTGGCGAGTTCAACGTGCCGATAGTCCCCAAGACCGTGGCGGAGGAACAGGCTGCGGAGCCCGTGCAATCGGGGGGTGGCAAGGCGGAGAAGACGATCAGGAAAGTACGGTCAATCTACGAGCCGAAGAACAATTTCCTGACCCTCACCATCCCGCGCATGGCCCGCATCCGGCACGATAGTATCCCCACGGGAAACGGCAAGGAAGAGCATCTGTTCAGGAAATACGCGGCGGTCCATCTCGAAGGCACGGGGTTCCCGTGGCAGAGGGGCGCCAACACGTATATCGCCGGTCATCGCCTGGGGTATCCAGGCACGCAGAGTTTTCTGACCTTCGCCGACCTCAACAGGCTCGGGAAGGGGGACAAGATCAGGGTCCGCGACTCCAACGGGCGTCCCTACGAATACGAGGTGTACAGGGTGTTCGTGGTTGGGCCGGAAGACGTACACGTCACGGCGCCGGTGGAGGGGAGGAGCGTGCTAACCTTGCAGACCTGCACGCTGCCGGATTACTCGAAGCGCCTGATCGTTCGTGCCGAGCGCATCGCGGCTGGGCGGATGACGAAGAGTTGACGGAGACCGAATCCAGAGAGGGGGTGTCGTAGAGTGCTGCGCACGCCGGTAAAGAAACCAGAGCGGGGAGAGCCGGAGCGGCCATTGCCCAAGAAGCGGGAGACGACGCCCGCCATTACCAAGGGCAGCATGCAGATCCGGGTGGTCACCTTCGCCATCCTCGTTGCCGTGCTTTTCGCGCTGCTAGCGGGAAGGTTGTGGCAGCTCCAGGTTCTCACCGGCGAGGACTACACCGAGACCGCGCAGCAGACGCACACCAGGGAGATCAAGATCCCAGCCCAGCGCGGCGTGGTCTACGACCGCAACGGCGAGGTGCTCGCCAACAACGTGCCCGGCCTGAACGTGACCATAGTGCCTGACGAGGTCTACGACCCTGAACATCCAGTTCAATCTCGGGACAAAGTAGCCAGGCTGGCGAAGATTCTCGGGGCTGACGAGAAGGCTGTTCTCGGTCGCTACGACGCCGCCCTCTCCGCGAACACGTACAACCCGTACGAGCCGATCCTGGTGATGGAGAATGCTGGCCGCGAGGCCGTGACCTACGTGAGCGAACGCACCGAAGAGTTCCCCGGCCTTGCCGTGAACGACGACTGGGTTCGGAGCTATCCCGAAGGAAAGGTGGCAGCCCACGTTCTCGGGTACACGGGCGCTATCACACTGGCGGAGCTGAAGATGAAGGGCTACGAGGGACTCTCCAACGACGCCATAGTCGGAAAGAGTGGCGTCGAGCTTACTTACGAGAACGTGCTGCGGGGAAAGGCGGGGAGCAAGGAGTACACGGTTGATGCCCTCGGCCGCGTGGTGACCCTCCGCCGCGCCGACGGGACCCGCGCTGACGGAGCCCGCGAGGTCTCCCCGATGCTCGAAGCGCCTGAGAGCATCACAGATCCCAAGCCGGGCAAGAACCTCACCCTGACCCTCGATCTGAACCTGCAAAAGACCGCCGAGCGCGAACTGAGATTGGCGCTGGAGCGGGCCAAAGATGAGGGCTACGAAGCGTCGGGCGGCGCCGTGGTTGCGATGGACCCGAGCAACGGTGAGATCCTGGCGATGGCAAGCCAGCCTGAGTTCGACCCGCAACTCTTCGTCGGCGGTATCTCGGGTAAGGACGAGGTGAAGACGTTCGATTACCTGAACTCCAAGAAAGCCCAGTACCCATTCTCTAACCGCGCCATAACCGCAGGCCAGCCCGCCGCCTCGGCCTTCAAGCCCTTCACCGGCATGGCCGGACTCGCGGCGGGTGTGATCACACCCGTCACCACGGTCACTGACAACGGTGATTGCTGGCGTCCAGCCGGTTCCTCGTGGGGCTGCTGGCAGAGCTGGCGGGAGAACAGCCCGAACTACGAGTGGCTTGGTCCCCACGGAACCCAGAACTTCTCCGAAGCCATCAAAGACTCCAACGACAAGTTCTTCTACCAGGTGGCTGACTGGATCTGGAACCAGACCTCGGACGTAAACTGGCTGCCCAAGTTCTACGAGAGGTTCGGCTTCGGCCAGATGACCGGCACGGACCTGCCGGGCGAGACGGCGGGACGGGTGCCCACGAAGGCTGGGGAAGCGCAGTTGATGAAGGCATTGCAGGGCTACGTGGAACAGGGACACTGGACGGTCGGTGACTGGGTCAACCTCTCCATCGGACAGGGCGACCTTCTGACTTCCCCCGTCCAGCTCGCCAGGGCCTATTCCGCCATCGAAAACGGAGGCGCCCTCGTCACCCCGCACGTTGGTAAGGAGGTCAGCTACCAGGGCAAGGTGGAGGAGGAGATCTCACCCGGAACCGAGAAGGTAGGCATCCCCCCTGAAGATTACGAGCCCGTCGTCCGGGGCATGAGGGGCGTCACGGAACGCAAGGGAACCGCATACAGCGTGTTCAGGGATTCCAAACTCGACGTGGCTGGCAAGAGCGGCACGGGAGAGACCGGGGACGACTACGTGAACTGGTTCGTCGGATGGGCCACCAACGTGGACCATCCCATAGTGGTGGTCGCTATGGTCGAGAACGGCGGCGTGTTCGAGACCGGCTCCGAGATGACTTCAGGCCCTGTAGTGCGTCACGTCCTCGAAGACTATCACGGGGTCAAACAGTCTCCCGGCGACCACTATGCGACGGACCCTGACGCGATTGAGGCGCGGAAACATCGCGCCTCCGAAGATCGCCGCGCCGAGAACCGGAGAAACAGGGCGGATCGGGAAGAAAGAGCAGCCGGACGCCGCGACAGGGCCGGGACGAGGTAGGCGGGGGTATGCCTATGTTCCACGCGTTGCTCCTCTCGCTGCCAAGCCCGCCTTCGCCGATAATCTTCGAGCTGGGACCGCTAGTTTTCCGTTACTACAGCCTCTCAATCGTGCTCGGCATCGTGGCGGGAACCTGGATCACGGCGCGCGAGCTGGCGAGAAAAGGCTACGAATCGGAACTCGCCCTGGACTCGCTCATCTTCCTGGTAATCCCCGGCTTCATCGGTGCGCGGGCCTACCACCTTGCCACCGACTGGGAACTGTACTCCAGCGATCCCTTCCCCGACGTATTCGCGGTCTGGAACGGCGGGCTCGGGATCTACGGCGCAGTCATCGGGGGCTTTATCGGGCTCCTGATCTTCAGCCGCTTCCGCGGCGTGAGCCCTTTCGCCTTCGCTGACGCCGCTGCCCCGGGGCTCGCCATCGGACAGGCTATCGGTCGCTGGGGAAACTACTTCAACCAGGAACTCTTCGGACGCCCGACGGATCTCCCCTGGGGAATCCGTATAGCCCCGGAGAACCGCCCAACAGGCTACGCCGACGCCGAAGCCTTCCACCCCACGTTCTTCTACGAGTCGGTCTGGAACCTGCTTGTCGCCCTCACCCTGCTCTGGGTAGCCAGGCGCTTCGCCGGTAGGCTGAAGAACGGGGACGTTTTCCTGCTGTACGTGAGCCTCTACTCCGTCGGCCGCTTCTTCGTCGAGACGCTGCGCGTAGACCCTGCCTTCATCATCGGCGGCACCATCAGGGGCAACCTGTTCGTGAGCAGCGTCCTCGCGCTTGGCTTCGCCATGATCCTGTTCCTCCGCCACTCAGGCTCCCGCAAACGACGCACCCCCTCCGACTAGCCACACCCCCGATATCCGCTTGACGTTCCCCATGCTCCCTGCTATCACTCTGTACGTAATTGAAAAATATTTTCATCTAATGGAGCGGGATGGCTAGTCTGGAAACAACGGTAGGGAAGCTGCGGGGGTTGGGATACAAGGCCACGCCGCAGCGGCTGGCTGTTCTTGAGGCGTTGTCGGCGGAGCAGCATCAGAGCATGGAGGAGTTGCGGGGGCGGTGTCCCGGTGTGGGGTTGGTGACCATGTACAGGACCCTGGATCTCCTGTGCGAGACAGGGCTGGTGAGGAGGTTGGATCTCGGCGCCGGTCCCCGCTACGAGCTGGCAGAAGACCATCATCACCACATGATCTGCGAGTCGTGCGGCGGCGTCTCCGAGTTCGAGGAATGTCCCGTTGACACCCGTTCGCTCACGAACATGGGCTTCGAGGTCAACGCGCACAGCCTGGAGGTATATGGGCGCTGTGCCGGTTGCGTGGAGGGTGGGCGGCGGTGACGGCAATCTTGATGTCTGCGCTCGCCGCCGCCGGATTCTCGCTGGCGAGCCTGCTCGCGCTGTTCGGCAGGGAACTCGGGGTCAGGGGACGATCATATGCGACCGCCGCAGCCGCAGGGATATTGCTCTCCCTCGCGTTCGCGGATCTCTTCCCCGAAGGGTTGGAGATAGCGGCGGAGCCTGCGATCTCCGGTTTCGTGGCTGGCTTCGTGCTGCTGTTCCTGACAGAATCGCTGTTCCGCGTACACACGCATCACTCAACCGAGGAGCCTGCGCACAAGCACACGCTTGGCCCTTTCGTTCTGGGTTTGGCGATACACAACCTCTCAGACGGCTTCGTACTCGGTGTCGGGGCGACGTCGGAGTCTGTCACGTCCTGGATCGTCGGCCTCGGAATCCTGGTGCATCAGGTGCCTGTGGGGATCTCGCTCGCCGCCGTGCTCGTTGCCGCGCACGCCACAGGCGCAAGGATCGCGGGGACGACAGTCGCCCTGGCGCTCGCCATCCCCGTGGCGGCGGGGCTAACGATTCTGCTTCCCGCGCCGGGCGCGGGCGCCCTCGGACTACTAACCGGAGCGGCAGGCGGCGTGCTGGCATACGTGGGCGCGGCCCATCTGCTGCCAGAGACCCGAGCGGAGTACCCGAGCAGGACGACTGGTGTGATCTTCGCCGCGACCCTCGTCGCGACCACCATCAGCCTGATGACCTTCCTGGGTGATTGAGCGTCAGAGCAGGACGAACCAGGCTGCCAGGAGCAGCGCCTCCAAGCCGAGCAGTATCGCTACGGGAATCCCGGCGTGCGGCCCTTTCTCGGAGTAGATTGTCGGGGTTGCGAGCCACCCGAAAGCCGCTCCGCCCACGAGGCCGCCGACGTGCGCCGTGATGCTGATGTTCGGAATCGAAGCCCCGACTAGCAGGTTGAAGGCAAGCAGGAGGAGGAGCTGCCGGATCACGGGGTTCTGCCAGGAGAAAGACCCGCGCCTGGCCGCGAAGCCGAGTACGCCGCCGAGGATGCCGAAGATGGCCCCGGAAGCCCCGACCGCCGAGCCATCGAACCCCCCGAAGTACAGGTAGGCGATCCCCCCTGAGAGCCCGCTCAGGACGTACAGGGCCAGGAAGCGCCCACGTCCGAACGTCAACTCGGCGAAGTAGCCGAGGAAGTACAGCGAGATCATGTTGAGCGCCAGGTGCGTGAGGCCAGAGTGCAGGAACATGCTCGTTACCAGCCGCCAGACCTGCCCCTGGGCCACGAGCGCGGGCGCCAGCGAGCCTTTGATGAGGATCTCGGGCGGCTGCGTCACGAACACCACGTTCCACGGGATGCCGGAAGCAACGCCCACGGCCATCACCCCAGCGTATACCAGCACGCAGGCCAGTATCAGGGAGAAAGTCACAGGGAGGCGCGCGAGATCCCGCAAGGAATTCTGAAGCTCAGCCGGAGATTTTCTAGCGGCCCTTTACCTCACGGGCCGCATCCCCGACCTGGACTTTGGAGAGATCCTGAAGCGGCCCGCCGAGCACGCTTTCCAGGTCGTCGTCACCCTCGTCGGAGGGGCCTCCCATTCCGAAGCCCTGGATGTGGACGTTGCCGTCGCCGAACATCTGCCCGAACATGCGCTGAAGGTTCTCCTGCATGTCGCCGAGGTCCATCGCCCCGGCCTGCGGGCCCGCGTTCAGCAAACGGGCGACCGCCAGCCGGTCCTTGACCTCGGTCACCTCGGCGCGGGCCTTCACGTCCTCGACGGTGCCGAGGGTCTCGCCGGTATCCGGGTCCCAGACCTCTTCGCCGTCCGGCGAGAATATCTCGAAGCGCATCCCCTGGCGAACGCCCTGGGCGCTGCCACGGTTTATGACGACTTCGTTGTTGCCGAGGATCTTTGCGATTTTGCCTTCGAGTGCCATGTTGTTCGGTTCCTCCATGTTCTGGTCTGTCGGCGTTCAGCATTTCAGCCTGTCAGTTCATTACGATTATATCCTTCACAACGTTTCCGGCGGAGAGCTTATACAATCCGCGCCATGCCTGATCGAACAAACAGGATAGGACGCCACCTGCCGACCTCCGGCGGGTTGAAGAAGACGCTGGCTACCATCGAGACCCTGGGCTGCGAGACCGTGCAGATATTCGTCTCCAACCCCCAGGGCTGGGCCGACCCGACGCTGCGGGCCGACGCTGAGGATTTTGCTAGTGGGACGGTGGAGGCTGGCATCTGGCCCGTCGTGGTTCATGCGAAGTATCTGATCAACCTGGCTTCACCTGACCCGGACCACCGCGAACGCTCCGCCCGGACCCTCGCCCGCGAACTCGTGGCGGCAGGTGAGGTCGGGGCGCATCTCGTCGTCGTGCATTCCGGGAGCCACGGCGGCGAAGGGGAGGGAGTGGGGATGGACCGGCTGGTCGAAGGACTGGACCTCGCGCGCGAACTGGCGGCTGGATACGCTGGGGCTTCGGGCCGCGTGGCTGAGCCAGTGGTCGAGAACTCGGTCGGCGCAGGGACCCAGCTTTGCTCCACGTTCGACACGCTGGCGGAAGTTGCCCGCAGGGCCGGGGCGCGGGCTTGCGTGGATACCTGCCACGCCCACGCCGCAGGCTACGATCTTTCGACGCCTGAGAGCGCGAAAGCGGTGGGGGAGGAGCTTCGGGGGAAGATGGGAGATTCCGTCGCCCTGATCCACCTCAACGACGCGAAGAACGGGATGGGGAGCCACAGGGACGGGCACCGCAGGATCGGTGAGGGTGAGATCCCACGGGAGTCATTGCCCGGATTTTTCGCGGCGCTTGCGGGTATTCCCGTGGTGATGGAGACGCCCTACGGGACGCCTGATGTGGACCTGGATCAGATGCGGCTGGTCAAGGAACTGGCCGGTGGGTTGCCCTTGGCGCCGAATGGGGTATAAAATCCAGCTATGAAGACCGTGGATATCCGCCCGCAGGGGCGCACCGGGGACCTCCTTTCCACCATCGGCGGAACGCTGCGCGCGGAGAGGAACGAGCAGGGCCTCACCCTCAAGCAGGTCGCGGAGGGCGCACACGTCTCGGTTTCGTACCTGGCTGAGATCGAACGCGGCGAGAAAGATCCATCCTCCAAAGTCCTCGAGAGCATCGCTGGCGGCCTCGGCATCGAGGTGAGCGAGCTTCTCGTCCGCATCGCCTTCGCCCTTGAGCCCGCGCCGGTCATCCCGGTCGCAGACTCCCTGGCCGCCTAGTACGACGTCCACCCTGGTTTGCGCTTCACCCTCCATCCCATCACGGAGCACGACGCCCGTGAGATCTCGGGTTGGCATTACCCCGAACCGTACGCGATATACGACGGCGACCCGGCAGCCGTGCCCGCGCTCCTCGACGAACGCTTCGATTATCACTCTGTCTTTGACGAGGACGGCGAGCTTGCCGGATACTTTTGCTTCGGTGAGGACGCCCAGATAACAGAGGGAAGAACCCTCGGCCTCTACGGCGGCGATGCGCTGGACATCGGGCTCGGAATGAGGCCGGATCTCACGGGAAAGGGGATCGGCCCCTCCTTCGTGGACGCTGGCCTGCGCTTCGCCCGCGAACGCTACTCGCCAGCTGCCTTCAGGCTTACGGTCGCCGCATTCAACGAGAGGGCGATCCGCGCCTATCTGAAAGCTGGCTTCGAATCCACAACCACCTTCGGGGGCAGCATGGCCTCCGGCGGCAGGGAGTGGCTGCTGATGCTGCGCCGTCCGGCCTAGCCGCTGAAAAAGTACGTAAGCAAGAGCCCGAGGGTGTTGTATCCGGCGTGGGCTGTGAAGCTGGCCGTGGTGTTGATGTGCTTGCGGAGCAGTCCGAGGCCGATGGAGAGCAGGAACACGTACCCGAGCAAAAGGGAAGGTCCGTACTGGATATGCATGGAGGCGAAGAGGATGGACGTGATCGGGATGCCCAGCACCGGTTGCACAGCTCCCCGAAACAGCGTCTCCTCCCCAAGCGCGGCCCCGACCCCGATCATGAGCGAGAACAAAATAGCCGCGACAGGGCCGAGTCCTTTCGGGTTGAACAGGCTATCCGAGAGGTCTCCGACGGTCTTGTGAAGGTCGGGCTGCACGACGCCGAACAGGGCATCGGCGGCCACTGACAATCCGAAAGCCACCGCGACGAACACCACCACGATGCCGAGCTGTTTCAGGGTGATGGGGCCGTACCCGAGACGATTCATGGCTTCACGGAATCCCCGCCTGACCCCAAGGCCGACGCCAGCCAGGGCCACGGCCAGGAACGGAAGCTGGCTGGTAAGCACGGCGGTCGGGGAGATCCTGCCGCTCGGGAATAGCTGGGTTACGTCCGGTTCCTGGGTGAAGATCAGGAAGCTCACAGCGTTGTTCGCCAGCACCACCACGAGCAGCCACAGCGCGAAGAAGATCGGAGGGTCAGCCCAGAACTCGCGTTTCAGCCGCAAGCCCATGATTCGCCGCAGCGGCGCCACGCACAACGCGACGCCGACTATCCCCACCAGGATGGCAGCCACGCCAGCCCCCACGAAAGCCAGGCGATCCCCGGACGAGATCTCACCCCCCGACGCCATGAGCACTAGTCCAAGGCCCGTGAAGACCCCAGCGCCCCCGATGAGCAACGAGAGCACTAGAATGCCCGTGAGAAGCGTGATCTCCGCACCGCGGCTCTCGCGGGCCAATTGCGCGAGCAGCGCCAACCCACCGACGATCAGCGTTGCGATCAAAGTCAAGACGACTACGGCCAAGAAGAACCTTTCCAGGGGCACGTCGCACCCGCCGGAAGGTTAGCACACAAAGAATTACCGGCCCGCGCGAAATCCGCGGACCGGCTGCGTCTCCTGGGCCGAAGGGGTGAGCCCATTGGCAAGCACTCTAGTCACCGTGGATTACATGCGGGCTACTCTCCGGTAACGTTTCGGTAACAATGGAGCCAGCCCGCTTCCTCACGGGTCGCGGTTCTCACCGCTTTCGAGCCCCCCGATTATTGGGCCGAGTTCGCGGTCCCTGGCGACTTCGTATTCTTCCAGGCTGTCCGCGTTTCTCGCGATGACCGCCATGCTTCCGATGAGGCCCGTGCCACCTTGTTCGCCGCTGCGGTCGGCCAGTATGCGCCAACCGAGCAGGCGGTATGCGCGTTCCAGTTCCGGGTTTCCTTTGCCGGATTCGAGCAGGTCTTCGATGGCGGCGTGGAGCGCGTCTGCCTCTCCTGGGTGGAGCGTCAGGTGGACCTGACGCTGGTTTTCGGGCAAGGTCAGCGGACCTTCTCGACGTATATGCGGTCTTGGGTGATTACCACCTGGAGGTCTTCTGGTTCCCTGTCGAGGTAGGGGCGCCATTCCCTGTCGAAGATTCCGGAGTCGTGGGCGCTGGTTCTCAGGAGGAGGCCGCCGCTGATCTCGTTCAGGACGGCGGGATGCTCGGAGAGCTGTCCCCGGCGCACGGGGTCCCGGCGGTAGATGGAGTTGCGGGATCTGAAGCTCTGGACGCTGGAGGAAGTGGTGTTTAGTTCCTGGGCGATCCAGGAGTCTCCCCTGCCCTCATCGACCCAGCGCCGAATCTTGGCGGCGTGCGGTTTTAACGCTACTCTCCTGTTTCCCACGATCCCTCTCCTCTAACCATGCTGAATTACTAGTCTATATGTACCACTTCTGGTTACCCGACGCCACACACCTGTTGCTAGCTTATTGTAGTTTATGCGAACTATGCACCGGGGACACCGGCGTTTTCAGGTCAATCTCAGGCTATGACGCGGGCTGCCATCCACAGAACCAGCAGCCCGCGGACGCTCCACAGAATCGTGCGGAGCCAGTTCGATGTGACGAGGAAACGGTGCGCTGAGGCGTCGAAGCCGCGCCCAAGATATCTGTGGCGCGGCGCCTGGAGCACGGCTGTGGAGAGCCAGATGCCAGCTACCAGCAGCAGGCCGGTCCAGGCCGCGCCAGCCGGAATTGCCTGGGGCCTGGTGATTACGAGCAGTATGGAAGTCACAGCCTCGGCCAGCATCGGTGGGCCTACGACGAAGCCCGTGAGGCGCGTGTGGGCCTCGGAGTATGCGGAGAAGCCTTCCATACCCACGCTTCCGAAGAGCGGATAGTGGACGATCTGTACGAACCAGATGATGCCGGCCATCACCAGCGTCGCCGCGAGGTTGACCAGCAGCACGATCTCCACTTCGAGGCTACGTGTGGCGGCCGAGTAATGTGTCGGCGGCGGCGAGCCCCGAGAGCGCTGCGCCCTCGACTTTCGCGGGGCCGAAGGCGTCACCGGCGAAAACGAGTGGAGGTTCGTCGTTTGCAACGAGACAGGAATCCGGGTGTGAGTTCGTGACCCAGCTGTAGCGCCAGCGGGCGACGGAGGTCTTAAGCACGTTCGCCCCGAGGTCGCCCAGTTGCTCTTCGGCGAATGCCAGGATGGTTTCCGAGAGGGCTTCGTCCGGGTCGTCGTAGTGATCACGGCTCCATTGCGGGCCTGCGTGGATGGTTATTCCGGGGGTTTCGGAGATGCCCTTGCTTTGGTTGTCCGAGATCCAATCCAGAGGCTCGCCCCGGATCTGCATCCCACCAGGCTCAGGCACCGCGGCAGCCCCATCGAGCACAGCCATCACCGCGACGCACGGATCGTAGCTGATCTCTCGAAGTTGACCCAGCGCATCTTCAGGCAAAGCGAAGCCGCTCGATTCCACCAGCTCCAGAGACTGCGGGACCGGGGCTGTGAGGAGCAGCGCCTCTCCTGACACCGTCGTTCCTGACGCACAAACGACTCCCCAACCGCCGTCGTCGGCCTGGATCTCCTCCACCCGCTCGCCTGTCCTCACGTCGAGCCCGCTGGCTAGATATTTGGGGATGCTCGTCATGCCGTCAGCGCCCCGATATCTTGGGTGACCGTCTTCGTTACTTTCGCCTTCGGCATCAGCGAAGCCCCTGGTCCATTCGTTTACGACGCCGGCTTCCTGCCATTCCTCGACTAGTGCCTGGAACCGCTCGCCGCGAACCGTGAAGAACTGTGCGCCGTGGTCGAAAGTTGCATCGCCGACTCGGCGGGTCGCCATGCGTCCCCCGACGCCCCGCCCCTTGTCCAGCACCGTGACGCGCCAGCCTGCGTCCCGAAGCTCGCGGGCGGCGAGCAGGCCCGAGATGCCAGCGCCCACTATTACGCAGGATCTGGATTCCACCGCCATCCGTTAACCTTTCTCGCTGGAGGACATAGGGATCTCGCTTCCGTTATTCAGTGGATTTTCCTTTCCGCTTCTCGTGCAATTCCGACGCCATCATTATGGACCGGAGGTGGATGTCTACTGTGTGTGAGATCTCGCGTGCGTACCCTCCAGCCATCGTGACCGCCACCGGGATGCCGCGCTCCAGGCAACCACCGAGTACCATCCTGTCTCGCTCGGCGAGCGCCTCCTTGCTCACCGAGAGCCTGCCCAAACGATCACCCTCGAAAGGATCAGCGCCAGCCAGATAGATCGCGAGTTCCGCGTCAGCCGCATCGAAAGCCTGCTCCAACCCCGCTTCCAGGGCTTCCAGGAAAGTGGAGTCATCAGCGCCGTCGGGGAGCGGAACGTCGAGGTCGCTCGTCTCCTTGTTGAAAGGAAAGTTCTTCTCGCCGTGTATGGAGAAGGTGAAAATTGATGGGTCTGCGTGCAGGATCGCCGCCGTCCCGTTCCCCTGATGCACGTCTGTGTCTATGACGACCACCCGCTCGACGTGACCCTGGGCCTGCATAGCGCGGGCTGCGATGGCGCTGTCGTTGAAGACGCAGAAACCCTCGCCCCGGCTCGCGAAGGCGTGATGCGTGCCACCGGCCAGGTTGGCGGCGAAACCTTCCTCCAGTGCGGCGAGGCACGCGCCGATAGTGCCGCCAGAAGCCCTGCGGGAACGCTCGACCATGCGCGCCGACCACGGGAAGCCGATGCGACGGACTTCCTTCCTGTCCAACTCGCCATTCACGACGCGCCTGAGGTAGCCAGCGTCGTGGGCGCGCAGGATCTCCCCGTCCGTCACGGCGTGGGGGACCCGAAGCTCGCCATCCTCAGCGATACCGGCATCCGCAACCTGCTCCCGCAGCATCGAGTACTTGGCCATCGGGAACTTGTGGTCATCTGGCAGGGGCAGCACGAATTGATCGCTGTAGAAAACCCTCATCCCGCCGGTAGCCTCAAACGCCGCATTGCCGCGCCAGCGCCAGAACCTTGCCGACCGTACGCCAGTTACGGGCGGTAGCGGGAACCCCGAGTAGCTTTTCGGCGTTCGCGGCGAGCTTGGAACGCCCGATTCCGTCAGGCGCGTGCAGGTAGAAGACGCGGTCATTCAAGGAGAAACTTTCGCGTTCGCCCTTGATGTTTTCGAGGGAACCAAGATCCGGACTCTCCGGCGACGAGTCCAGAAACAGCAGATGCAGGGTCTTCGGTTCGGATTCAGCTTCAGGGAAAGGGTTCGACTCCACCGCATCTTCGAACTCTTCCAGCGTCAGGACTAAGACGTGGGGCTCGAACCCGTGACGCTCGCCTGTGACGGCGCGGATCTCATCAGCCAGGAGTCGAGCATCAGCCTCCTCGGTTTGGAATACTGCGTTGCCGCTCTGGATATAGGTCTTGACGTTCCTCGCCCCGATATCTTCGAGCATGGACGTTAGTTCCTTCATCGGCAGGACGTTCTTTCCGCCGACGTTTATTCCCCTGAAGAGCGCGATGCGGGTTTCCATGAGATCAATGTAGCGCATTTATCAGGCTGATGGTGGGAGAGCCTTCGCCGAATCGCCTGGACTGCCGTGATAGCATCGGGCTGGTCTGACCATGGGCGAACCGGAACAGGAAAAACTCTTCGATACGACGGGCAGCATCGAGCCGCCCGAGCCCGGCCTGTACCTCGGCACATCTGGCTGGTCGTACTCTGACTGGGAAGGAACCGTCTTTCCCGCCGGACTTCCGGCTGGCTCCCGGCTCGCCGAATACGTCAGGCATTACGCGACCGTCGAGATCGACTCCACCTTCTATGGAACGCCGCGCCGCAGCACGGTCGAGCGGTGGCGCGAGGTCGCGCCTGAAGGGTTCATGTTCGCCGCCAAATTTCCGCAGGAGATCACGCACGAACGTGGCCTGGTGGACTGCGAGGAGCCCGCGTGGGAGTTCGTCCGAACGATGGCTGGCCTGAGAGACCGGCTCGGTCCATTGTTGATACAGCTTCCTCCATCGTTTGCCGTGGAGGGCATGGACGTTCTTGAGACGTTTCTCTCGAAGCTGCCCGAGGGACCGCGCTACGCGGTCGAGGTCCGCCATCGGAGTTGGCTCGACTCCGACCTCACGAAGATGCTGCGGGAGCACGATGCCGCGCTCACGCTCGTGGACTATCCGCGCATGCCCCGCATGGAGGAGGCTACTGCGGATTTCTCGTATATCCGCTGGCTTGGGAATCGCAGGGAGTTCCCATCAGGGCATACTGGGGCGAAGCGTGACCGGAGTGATGACCTGCGGTGGTGGTCCTCGCTCGTTGACCGGTTCTTCGAAGAGGGCAGGGAAGTCTTCGCCTACGCGAACAACCACTACGAGAACCATTCCCCGACGACGCTGGCGCGGTTCCTGAAGATCCGGGGTCACGCCTGATGGCTGTTCCTATCATCTTCAGCACGGGATCTCTGCATCCGTTTGGCCTGGATCGCGTATTCGGCTGGGCCGCCGAAGCGGGCTTCGATGGCGTGGAGATCATGATGGACGAACGCTGGGACACACACCAGGACGGATATTTGCAAACGCTCGTGCAGCGGCACGGCATCCCCATCCTGGCGCTGCACCCCCCGATCTTCCGTGGCGCGTGGGGGCTTGGCCGCGAGGAGACGCTGATACGCTCTGCCAGGCTTGCCCGGCGGATCGATGTTCCCCTGGTCGTGGCGCACCCGCCGCCTCCCGGACGCCCGCTCGAAAGGTGGAAAAAAGGAACGTTGGGCGAGGCTCGGGATCAGGGGGTGACCGTCGCCGTGGAGAACATGCCCCGTGGCAAGCCCCACGTCTTCAACGTGCGCTCCCGAAGCTGTCATCTGCCTGAACACCTCGCTGACATCGGGGACATGACGCTCGACACAAGCCATATCGGGGCGAGCAAGGTTGACCTCATGCGGGCGCACGCCGTTCTGGAGGATCAACTGCGTCACATCCACCTCTCCGACTCCAACCTCGAAGCTGGCCGCGACGAACACCGTCTTCCCGGCAAGGGACGGCTCCCTCTCGAACCGTTCCTTGCCGCGCTTGGACGAGGAGGCTATCCCGGCGCCGTAAGCCTTGAACTGAAACCCTGGCCGCTCGGGACGCCGGATCCCGAAGTCATAATGGAGCGGATGCGTGGCGCGTTGCGGTTCGCGCGCGAGGGGTTGGATGCCGGATAGCGGCCGGGCTTCGACCTGGGGGTTGGGCATGGCCGGGTTCTGCGCCATAGCGGTGTCCTTCGGGCCGGCGCGCGCTGGCTACGGCTTGTTCTTGCCCGACTTCCGGGAGGAGTTCGGGCTCTCCATAGGGATGTCGGGGTTGATCGCCAGCGGACTCCAGGCTGGCTATCTGGTGGCGCTCACGGTCGTGGGGCTCCTCGTTGCGCGGGTAGGACCCCGTCCGCTGGTGGTCCTCGGAGGGCTGGCCGCCGCCGGGGGGATGGCACTCGTGGCCGCCACGCCGGTGGCCTCGTTGCTCGCCGTCGGCGTGATCGTCGCCGGCACCAGCGCAGGCTGGTCGTGGGCGCCGTACAACGACGCCGTGGACGGGGCGGTCCCGCAACGTCTTCAGGGGCGGGTCCTGTCGGTGATCAGCACGGGCACCACCTTCGGCGTCCTGGCGGCCGGGGTCGCGGCCCTGGCCGCCGGCCCCGGCTGGCGGGTTGGATGGTTGGCCTTCGCCGCGGCCGGGCTCATAGCAGCGGCCATCAACCACCGGGTCCTTCCCGCGGGACTAGCGTCGGGCCGCGCTGAGGTTCCGGCTGGGCGCGCCCGGCTCGCGCGCCTTTCTGCCGGGCCGCTCTTTGGTGTGGCGTTCGCTTTCGGTGGGATAAGCGCCTTCTACTGGGCGTTCGCCGTGGACCTGGTTTCGCGGTCCACGCAGGTCGCCTTCGAGACGGGACCTGTATTCTACATGGTGGTCGGGTTCGTGGGCTTCGCTGGCGTCTTTACCGGGGATGCCGTTGCCCGCTTCGGCTTCTCCAGGGTCCTGCTCGGGACCAGCCTGTCGCTGTGCGCCGCGTGTGTTCTACTGGCGTTCGGGGCGGGTTCGTTGCCGGCGTCGGGCGCCTCGGCCGCCCTCTACGGGGTGGGCGTGATGACGATGTCTAGCCTGTTGGCGATCTGGAGCTCACTGGTCTTCCACGAGCAGCCCTCTACGGGCTTCAGCGCCACTCTCTTCGCGTTCGGTGTCGGCTGCGTGGCCGGGCCGGCCACCCTGGGGGCCTACGCCGAGCGGTACGGGCTCGACGCGGCGTTTCTGGTCTCGGCTGCGGTGCTGCTACCGACGGCCGTCGCGGCTGTCTTCCCGCCGGACGGCGATTCCCCTACGGTGTGATCCCCGCAAAAAGTATGCGGCCAGAACGCCGCCTGGTGTCGGAGGGGGGACTCGAACCCCCACGTCCTTTAAAGGGACACTAGGCCCTCAACCTAGCGCGTCTACCAATTCCGCCACTCCGACGAAGAGCTGACAGAGTATACGAAACGCCCTAGCAAGGGTCATCGTGTATGAAGTTCTCAATCGTCCCGTATGCTAACTTTGCCGCGTGAAAGGTAAGTGGATCATATTGGCGGCCCTTGCCGGGGTTGCATGTGGGGTCGTCTCCACGGCGCTACGAAACAAGAAAACC
>JACDAR010000042.1 GCA_013695335.1 Rubrobacter sp. | reverse complement strand
CATGTTCCTGATCGCCATCCTTATCTCCTTCGTGAACGTAAACGTCGCCGAGTTCTCCCTGTTGCTCATATTTCTCGTGCGTCCCGCCGCCCTCAAATACGCGCAATCCAGGACAGCCGGTTAGCCGAACGGGGAAGAAGCCAGGCTACGCCCTGCTATACTTTTTCCAGTGCTTCTGGAATCTTTAAACTCGACGCAACTCGACGCCGTCACGCAGACCGAGGGGCCGCTCCTGATCCTGGCCGGAGCCGGAAGCGGCAAGACGCGCGTGCTTACGCATCGCATCGCCCATATCCTGGATCAGGGTCTCGCGGCGCCGGATGAGATCCTCGCCATCACCTTCACCAACAAGGCGGCGCAGGAGATGAGGGAGCGGGTAGCACTCCTCGTAGGCCCGGATTCGAGGCGGATGTGGGTCTCGACTTTCCACGCTTTCTGCGCCCGCATCCTGCGCGTTCACGCGGACAAGCTCGGGTACAAACGGGAGTTCACTATCTACGACGGCGCGGATCAGGTGCGTCTCGTCAAGCGATGCATCGTTGAACTCGGAAAAGATCCCAAACGCTTCAACCCGCGCGCTTTCCAATCCCAGATCTCCAGCGCCAAGAACCGCCTCGACGGCCCTGACGACTACCTCCGCGTCACAGAAGGCTACATGGCAGAGAACGTCGCCGAGGTCTACGACCTGTACCAGAAACGCCTCTACGAGAACAACGCGATGGACTTCGACGACCTCATAATGCAGACCGTCGCCCTCATGGAGCTGTTCCCCGAAGTCCGCGACCGCTACCAGACGCGCTTCAAATACATCCACGTGGACGAGTACCAGGACACCAACCACGCCCAGTATCGTCTCGTGAACGTACTTGCAGCCAAACATCGAAACTTATGTGTCGTTGGTGACGACGATCAGTGTCTGGTCGAGGGAACGAAGATCACGCTGTCCGACGGCACGGAGAAGCCCATCGAAAACGTGTCCGCGGGCGACAGCGTCCTGAGCGCGTACGGAAGCGGGGATTTTCGTCCTGCGAGGGTGACTGCTGCCGCGAAGCGGGAACAGACGGATGGCGTGCGGATAACCACGAACGCTGGACGGGAGATAACTAGCACGCCGGAGCACACGCATTTTGCTGGATACAAGCTCGCCCTGACGCCGCAGATGTACTTCACGTACCTCATGTACAGGGAGGACATCGGATACAGGCTCGGGACTTCCTGTGTGTACACGAATGGGCGGGTGAAGCCTACCGTCGGTTTCGTGCAGCGTTGCCGCCAGGAACACGGGGATGCGGTGTGGGTGATCTCCACTCACGCAACCGAGGTCGAGGCCCGCGCCGAGGAGATGGTTCTTTCTCTGCGCCACCGCATCCCGACGCTGCCTTTCGTGCCGCGAAAGGGCGGAAGCGTCAACGGGCTGGTACACGACGAGGCGCACATCAAGCGTGTCTTCTCCCTCTTCGATACGGAGGGCAGCGCGATGGAACTGCTGACGGAGAGTGGCCTGCACCCGGAGCATCCACACTATCGGCCCCAGAGTTATTCCGGGCGGCGGAGGAATCTCGTAATTACGCTGTGTGGTGATCGGCGCGGGGCTTCGCCCATGCACCGCATTTCGATGGTGGGCCGCGACGAAGAGGGAAGACGCACCCTGGAATCTCTCGGGCTCTCGGTACGGGCCGCGAAGAACGGCTCCGCGAGCTGGCGCTTCGAGACCTGCTACAAGGATTTCGGACGTCTGATGCAGATCGCGGATCTCATAGGCGCAGTTCTGGATACCAACCTCGTGTTCAAAGCCAGGCTGGGCACGAGCCAGGGCTGGCGCGAGGGAAACTCGTTGTCGTTCATCCCGGCAGGCTCCGTGAGGCCGGGGATGGTCATGTTCACGGGAGACGGCGGATACGATGTGGTGGAGTCCGTGGAGCGGGTCTTGCTGGACCGGCCAGTCTACGACCTGGACGTGGAGAACACGCACAACTTCGTGGCTAACGGCATCGTCACACACAACTCGGTCTATAGCTGGAGAGGGGCTGATATCTCGAACATTCTGGAGTTCGAGCGGGACTATCCCGAGGCGTCGGTGGTGAAGCTGGAGCAGAATTACCGCTCGACACAGACGATCCTCTCCGCGGCGAACGCGGTGGTTGCGAACAACGCCTCCCGGAAGCACAAGGAGCTGTGGACAGCGGGCGACGAGGGTGAGCGCATCCGGGTGTTCACGGCTTCGGACGAGTATGCGGAGGCCCGGTTCGTGGTCTCTGAGATAGAGCGGATCGTGGATTCCGGCGCTTCGCCACGGGATGTTGCCGTTTTCTACAGGACAAACGCCCAGAGCCGGGCTTTGGAGGACGTGCTGGTGCGGGAGGGCGTGCCGTACCAGATCGTTGGCGGCGTCCGGTTCTACGAGCGGGCCGAGATCAAAGACGCAATGGCATACCTGGCAGTGGTCGCCAACCCCGCGGACGCCGCCTCGCTGGAGAGGATCGTGAACGTACCAAAAAGGGGGTTCGGGGCCACGTCGGTTGCGAAGCTCGTGGATCACGCCCGCATGAACGGCATCTCGCTGTACGAAGCTCTCTCGGAGGCGAACGAGGCGGGTATATCGGGCAAGGCAAAGAAGGCTTGTTCGGATGTGAAAAACCTCTTCGATGGCTGGCGGGTTGCGTCGCGGGAGGTTGCGCCTGCGGAGTTGATCTCAGCCGTTCTCGAAGAGTCGGGGTATCGCAAAGAACTCGAAGAAGAGCGGACCATAGAGTCCGAATCTCGCCTGGAGAACCTGGAGGAGCTTATAAACGCGGCCCGCGAATACGAGCGGGTCGAGCCTGAGCCGACGCTCGACGGTTTCCTGCAGGAGCAGGCGCTGTACTCGGAGACTGACACCGTCGGGGCCGAGGGGCGGGTCACCCTGATGACGTTGCACAACGCCAAGGGACTTGAGTTCGAGCACGTGTTCGTGGTCGGGATGGAGGAAGGCACCTTCCCGCACGCCCGCTCGCTGGACGAGCAGAACCTCGAAGAAGAACGGCGGCTGTTCTACGTTGGGATCACCCGCGCCATGAAGACCCTCGCCCTCACATACGCCAAGCTCCGTTCCAACTGGGGCGAACGCGAGTTCCGCATCCCGTCACGCTTTCTCTCCGAGATACCTGACGAGTTCAGGGCCGGAGCAATGCCAGGAGGGGGAACCGCCGGGGCGGGCAGCGGAGGATGGGGTGGCGCGTTGCCCAGGCGTGGTGGTTTCGGAACCATGGAGAGGGCGGCTTCGTCCACCGAGTATCACGCTGGCGAGCGGGTCAGGCACGCGAAGTTCGGCGTCGGGGAGGTAGTCGAGGCTGGCGGGGGCAGGATCGTGGTGAAGTTCGGCGAGGAAGAAAGGACGTTCGTCCCCGAGATAGCGCCCTTGAGCAAGGTATAAGCCGGGCGTAGGCAAGGTTCTAAAAGGAGAGGGAGATGCCGCACATCTACGTCACCGGCCACAGGAACCCGGACACGGACACCATAGCATCGGCCATCGGGTACGCCGAGTTCAAGAACCTGGTTGACCCTGACAACCACTACGCCTCAGCCCGGCTCGGGGAGGTCAACCCGCAGACCGCGTGGGCGCTGGAGCGCAGCGGGGCAGAGTGTCCCAAGTTGATCTCGCACATCATGCTGCGGGTCAAGGACGTGATGAAGCAGGATCTCGTGACGGCCCACAGGAACGATCCACTGCGGAAGGTGGGCATGGAGATGTCGCGCAGGAACATCGGGCAGGTTCCCATAGTTGACGACGACGGCGCCCTGGCAGGCATCGTGACGGAGCGGGATCTCGCGCGCATGTACGTCAGAGAGTCACGGGAAGCCTCGACGTTCGCCGACAGCCCGGTCTCCGTCGGGGCAATCGTGGATGTGCTCGAAGGGGAACTTCTCGCCGGGGAGGATAGGGAATCCTCGGGGAAGCTGTGGGTGATCTCGATGGGCGTCGGCTCGATGGGGCAATCCATGGCCGCAGGCGACATCGTGGTGATCGGGGACCGCAAAACAGCCCAGCGCCGGGCCATAGAACTCGGGGCGAGCGTGCTCATAATCTCAAACGGCGTCCGCCCCGACGAGGATATTCTTGCGTTCGCCAGTGAGCGGGGCACGGCTGTGGTGCTCTCGCCGCTGGATTCGTACGTCACCAGCCGCCTGATACAGCTCTCCGTGCCGTGCTGGGAGGTGATGAGCGAGAACCCGCTCACCGTGGAGCCAGAGACGCTTATCACGGACATCACGGAGCAGGTGATGGAGGTCCACTACAGGGCCGCCATCGCCGTTGACGGCGACAACATGCCGATCGGCGTAGTATCCAGGACAGACCTCATAAACCCCGAACCCAGGCGGGTGCTGCTCGTGGATCACGCCGAGGTCGGGCAGAGCGTCGCCGGGGTGGAGAAGGCCCAGGTGGTGGAGATACTCGACCACCATCACCTCGGGAGCATAGAGACCTCGACGCCCATCCCTGCGACTTTCGATCCCGTCGGCTCGACAGCCACCCTCATAGTCGAACGTTTCAAGGCAGCGGGCCTGAAGCCCGAGAACCCGACGGCGATGATGCTCCTGGCTGCCGTGCTATCTGACACCGTGATCCTCAACTCGCCCACGACCACGGACCGCGACCACGATGTCGTGAAGCTCCTCGAAGAACAACTCGACCTCGACGCCACCGAGTTCGGGATGGAGATGTTCGAGTCTTCGTCCGACGTATCCAACCTGTCCGCAGGGGAGATAGTGGAGCGCGACGCCAAGGAGTACGAGCTTTCGACTGGCGCCACGATGTGTATCTCTCAGGTCGAGACAGTCGGGATCAGCCTCCTGGAGCGTAAGGACGAACTTGTGGAAGCCCTCGAAGACAAGCTGGAGCGGCACGGCTATCTCTTCCACGCGCTGATGGTCACCGACATCATCGGGCAGGGCACGGAGCTTCTGTGCGCCGGGGAATGCCACGTCATCGAGCGCGCATTCGACGCGCGCGCCGAGAACGGCGTGGTTGACCTCCCAGGCGTGATGAGCCGCAAGAAACAGGTGGCCCCCAGGCTCCTCGCGGCCCTGTAGAGTCCGCGGCCCTGCCCGGAGAGAATCCCGGGTCGCGGGCCGCCTCGAACATGATTAGACTGATCTCATGGGATATGTGAGACGGCGCGACACCGACACGTTGAGCCAGAGGGCCTCCGCCCTCGAACTTTTCTACGACCTTGTATTCGTCTTCGCCATCACGCAGGTCTCTCATCCACTGTTGGATCATCTGACGTGGACAGGGGTCTTGCAGTCCGCGATAGTCCTTTTTGCTGTGTACTGGTCCTGGAACTACACCACCTGGGCAACCAACGAGCTGGACACGGAGACGGTGCCAGTTCGTCTGCTCCTTTTGTCCCTGATGCTCGTTAGCCTCCTGATGTCGGTGGCCATACCGCAGGCTTTCGGGGCGCACGCGCTGCTTTTCGCCGCATCATACGTTCTGATACAGATCGGGAGGCACTCTTTCCTGACGTTCGCGGCGGCGGATAGTGGCACGCTCGAACGCGAACGGGCAGGGCGAATCCTGATCTACTTCTGCATCTCCGGTGCGTTCTGGATCGCGGGCGCGCTGGCAGATGGGCCGCTGCGCTACGCGCTCTGGTGCGCGGCCATCGCCGTGGACTACAGTGGTCCCATCACGATATTCAGGATTCCGGGGATGAGGCGGATGGACAGCGCGAACTGGACTGTTGGCACGGAGCACTTCGCCGAACGATTCGGCCTGTTCATCATCCTCGCGCTGGGCGAGTCCATTGTCCTGACCGGTGCAACGACTTCGGAGCTGACCCTGGACCCGGCAAGGATCTTCGCCTTCGGCATGGCTTTCCTCGGGGCGGCGGCGATCTGGTGGTTGTACTTCACGTCCGTGGCGACGATCGGGGAGCATTACCTCGCGGTCTCGGGGAATCGGACCATCCTCGCTAGGGACGGATACACGTTCCTGCACGTGATGTTCGTGGCGGGGATCATCCTTTCCGCCGTCGGCGACGAGCTGGTAATCGCCCATCCAACGGAGATTCTGCCAGCATACGAAGTCGTCGCTGTGGCCGCTGGACCAGCGATCTACCTTCTTGCCCACACCCTTTTCGGGTACAGGATGTCTGGCTCTTTGAGCAAACGGAAGATCTCTTCGGCGGCGGCATGCGTCGTTGCCGGGTTCGTCGGCCTGTTCGTGTCAGCCCTGGCGCTGGCCGGGTTGCTTTTAGTGGTGCTGCTTGCCCTCATTGGCTCGAACTATCTCGTGGTTTCGCCCCTGGAGGCCGAAGGCGAAGCGCCACCAACGGAGCGACTCGAAACCGAAGACGCCACAGGATGACTGGCTGGTCGAGGGCTATTCGGGGCCGCCGCGAACCGCGCCAACTTCGTGCGCTAAGATAGGTTGAGCTTGATATTCAGAGTCTGGAGGTCTGACAGCATGATATCCGAAGAGCAGGTGCGTCACGTGGCGAACCTGGCGCGGCTGGGGTTGACGGACGAGGAGATCTCCCGGATGGGCGGGCAACTCGACGCCATCCTGGACAGCATAGAGAAGATCCGGGAGCTCGACCTCGAAGGCGTGCCACCGACGGCCAACCCGTTGGACCTCACCAACGTCCTGCGCCCGGACGAGCCGCGTGGGGAACTATCTCCAGAAACCGCGCTTTCCACCGCGCCAGATCCCGTAGACAACCTGTTCGCCGTCCCGAGGATAGATTGATGCTCGAGCTCACAGCCTCCGCGCTGGCACAGAAGATCCGGGACAGGGAAATCTCAGCCCGCGAAGCCGCCGAAACCGCCAATCATCGCGTCGAAGAGGTCGAGTATCGCGTCAACGCCTTCCTCACCCCGACGCCCTATGTCGCCCTGGAACGCGCCGGAAGGATAGACGAGCGCCTGCAAAACGAGGGCATCCAACCCTGGGAAGGCGTCCCTATCGCCATCAAGGACGTGCTCTCCACCAGGGGCGTCAGGACGACGTGCGGGTCCAAAATACTCGAAGACTTTACGCCCATATACGACGCGTCGGCGCTGGTGAATTTTGGCGAGGATCTCGTGATGGTCGGCAAGGCAAACATGGACGAGTTCGCGATGGGTTCGTCCACAGAGAACTCCGCATACGGCCCGACCCGCAACCCGTGGGATCCGGATCGCGTGCCCGGTGGCTCATCCGGCGGCTCTGCTGCTGCTGTGGCCGCGGGCGAAGGCTGGTGGGCGCTCGGCACCGACACGGGAGGCTCGGTGCGCCAGCCAGCCGCCCTTTGCGGCATCGTCGGCCTGAAGCCCACCTACGGCCGCGTCTCGCGCTACGGCCTCATCGCCTTCGGTTCATCCCTGGACTGCATAGGCCCGATGACCCGCGACGTGCGTGATGCGGCGCTTCTGCTCCAGGCTATAGCGGGCCATGATCCCCTTGACTCCACCACTGCCAACGCCGAGGTCCCTGACTACCTCGCCGACCTCGAAGGCGGCGTCTCGGGTCTGCGGGTCGGGGTAGTAAAGGAGCTGATGGACGAGCGCATAGACGCTGGCGTGCGCGAGGTAGTCGAGCGGGTTGTCGGGGAACTAGAAGCGGCCGGGGCCGAGGTGGGGGAGGCGAGCCTGCCTCACGCCTACTACGCCCTTGAGGCGTACTACATCATCGCGCCGGCGGAGATCTCATCCAACCTCGCCCGCTTTGACGGGGTGCGCTACGGACTGCGGGAACCAGCGGATGGAGTCCACGAGATGTACCGTGAAACCCGCGAGAAGGGTTTTGGCGACGAGGCCAAGCGGCGCATCATGCTCGGCACCTACGCGCTTTCGAGCGGCTACTACGACGCATACTACGCCCAGGCCCAGAAGGTGCGGACGCGCATGATCGGGGACTTCAGGGAGGCACTATCGAGCTACGACGTGCTCATCTCGCCGACATCGCCATCCGTAGCTTTCGAGATCGGGGCGAAGACCGACGACCCGCTGGCGATGTACCTCCAGGATATCTGCGCCGTTCCCGCGAGCCTCGCCGGGATACCGGCCATCAGCGTCCCCGGGGGACTAAGCGAAGGGCTCCCCGTTGGCGTCCAGCTCATGAGCGACCACTTCACCGAGCCGCTCTTGCTGCGCGCCGCGCGGGCCGCCGAAGAGGTAGCGGACTTCGAGTTCTCCCCGAGACCCTGACGTCAGGGCTGTTCAGTTTACCCGGCTGCTCTGGCCTCCTCCGCCCCCGCTTTGATGGCCGCGCACCTGGAAGGCGGTGATCAGCAACAGCACCCCGAAGATTATGGCGTAGATCCCGATCACCCACACGAGGGTGAAGACTCCTATCGCCCCCGAAAACAGGAGGACGACGGCGAATAGTATCGAGATCAGGCCGCCCAAGATCAACGCCCACTCACCCGTAATCTCCTGTCGAAGCCTGATCGCCGTGGCGATCTCCGCGATCCCGGTGACGAGGGCCCAGATTATGATCAGGAAATACAGGAGGAACACCGTGAGGATGGGGAAAACGAAGGTGATCAGACCTACCAGGACGCCAACCACGCCTTCCAGAAACAGCAGCCAGCGTGGCATCCCTCCCCTGGCGCCCCCGAACACGCCCACGATGGAGAACACGCCGTCCACCAGGGCGTAAGCGCCGAACAACAGGATCAGGGTCTCCAGGGCGATGCCAGGCCGCAGGAGCGCGGCCAGGCCGAAGAGTATGGCGACGCCGCCGCGCAACGCCAAAGCCCACCAGTGTCCGGTCACAGCGGGCAACGGCTGTGTGTAGCTCATGACCCTCCCTTCCCAACGCATCATCGTGCGGTCCGCCCTCCGTGAAGGAGGCGATCCCGCGATGGTCTGCGCCAATTATATGCATATGCGCGGGTTCGTGCGCACGGACGCGCCGAGGTTAGACATCTGATCCACCCCACCTGACCCAAGACATCGTTCCCGACGGCCTGACCATCGGGCGGCCCAGCGTCGTGATCCTGGAGGGTTTGTGAACGTCGTGGGGCCGGAATACCGAACCCCTGCGTGGACAACGAGGAGCGGCACCTCCGGGAACGGTATCTGGAACGGGAGGATACCGGGCAGCCCCCGGGCGCGCCCAATCCACGAGACAGGTCCTGATTACGCTGTGCGGAGCTTACGCGCGCAGGGTCTGGCAGGTATGTTGCGCTTCGGCGAGCCGTGGATGGCGGATGATCCAGGCCCTCGGGAGAGGGTCCTCTTTGGCTCGGATCCCTCTCCCGCTCCGCCGGTGGTCAACCTTTGTTCTACTCCTCCCGGTTTCCTCCTCCGAGGAGCCCGCCCGCGGTATCCGTTACCGTGCCCGTTGCCCCGCCTACCGTGTCCGTGACACCGCCTACCGAGTCAGTGACCGCGCCTACCGGTCCCGACGGGGCTGCTG
>JACDAR010000018.1 GCA_013695335.1 Rubrobacter sp. | reverse complement strand
ATGACGTTCGGGGGGCAGGGGGGATTCAGCAAGGTTGGCTCCACCGACGTCGCCGGTGCGAAGCGGCAGGTCGATATGTGCCTGGACGCCGGGATCAACCTCTTCGATACCGCCAACATCTACTCTGACGGCGAGTCGGAGGAGATCCTCGGGAAGGCCATCTCAGGCCGCCGCGACGACCTGCTGCTGGCGACGAAGGTCCGCATGACCATGGATGACGGTCCTAACGGCGCCGGCCTCTCGCGCCACCACATTATCCGCCAGTGCGAGGAGAGCCTGCGCCGCCTCGGCACGGACTACATAGACCTCTACCAGGTTCACGAGTGGGACGGACTGACCCCGCTGGAGGAGACTCTGGAGGCGCTGGACACCCTCGTCAAGGGCGGCAAGGTGCGCTACGTTGGCTCCTCGAACTACTCCGGCTGGCAGCTAATGAAGGCGCTCGGGGTCTCGGATGCGCTCGGGCTTCAGCGGTTCGTGAGCCAGCAGATCCACTACACCCTGCAAGCCCGTGAGGCCGAGTACGAGCTGGTTCCGCTTGCCATAGACCAGGAATGCTCCATCCTCGTGTGGAGCCCGCTGGCCGGTGGGCTTCTCTCAGGCAAGTACCGTCGGGATAAGGACGCCGAAGAGGGTAGGCACGTCGAAGGCTGGGACGAGCCGCCGGTGCGCGACAGCGACAAACTATACGACACGGTGGATGTGCTAGTGGAGATCGCCGAAGGACGCGGCGTCTCGGCGGCCCAGGTCGCCCTTTCCTGGCTGCTCGACAGGCCAGGCGTGGCCTCCATCGTGGTTGGGGCGCGTACCGATGAGCAGCTTACGGACAACCTCGAAGCCGCGGATCTGAAGCTCTCCAAGGAGGAGCGCGGCAGGTTGGACGAGGTGAGCGCTCCGCCTTTAATCTACCCTCACTGGCACCAGCTAAAGACCGCCTCAGACCGTCTCGGGCCTGCCGACATGCCACTCCTCGGGCCGCATCTGGACGGATGATCCCCGTTCGCCCCTGACCCGGTAGCGACAATGGACGGTTGCCCGAGCTGACCGGCTTGTAGGCGTGGCGCGGGCGCCAGCGCTCCTGTGTCTGGATGCGCGCTTAGAATGGGACCATGGTGGCCTTGCGCGAACTGGAGAGCCACGGGGAGCCTGGCGCCCTCGTCTACCTGTCGGATTGCGTGGAGTTGATGCGCATGATGCCTGCTGGGAGCGTCGACGCGGTTTTCGCGGACCCACCGTACAGGCTCTCCACGGAGAGGGGCATCACTGTGAAGGGCGGCCGTCTTGCCCCCGTGGACAAGGGCCATTGGGATCGATCGATGGGGTTCGAGGAGGACCACCGGTTCAACCTGCGTTGGCTGCGGGAGGCGCGGCGCGTCCTCAAACCGGACGGCACCATCTGGGTGACGGGAACGCATCACATAATCTTCAGCATCGGCTTCGCCCTCCAGACGCTCGGCTCCAGGATCATAAACTCCGTGGCCTGGGAGAAACCGGACCCTCCCCCGAACGCCCTCCACACCGCGTTCACCCACGCCCACGAGACAATCATCTGGGCGAGCAGGGGAAAGGGCGCACGCCACACCTTCAACTACGATCTCATAAACAGCCCCGACCCCGCCTCGCAGGTCTCCTCCGTGTGGCGCATCCACGCCGTGCCGAAGCGGGAGAAGATGCACGGATACCATCCAACCCAGAAGCCGTTGCGCCTCGTGCGCCGGGCGCTACTCGCCTCCACGGGGGAGGGGGATCTCATCTTCGACCCGTTTTGCGGTTCAGGGACCACGGCTGTGGCCGCCAAGGAACTCGACCGCTTCTTCGTCGGGGCGGAGCTGGAGCGGGAGTACGCGGAGCTGACTGCCCGCCGCATCATGGCCGCGGAGCGCGGTGGCGTTTTGCGTGAGATCTCCGAGACGCTTTGGGACGGCGCCTGACGCCCCTCGCCGCAGTCATCGCCGACACCCACGTACCGCGTCGCGCGTCGGGATTGCCCGATGCCCTGTTGCCGCATCTGAAGCGCGTGGATCTCATCCTTCACGCCGGGGATCTGATGGACTTGCGATTGCTCGACGATCTCGCGGAGATCGCCCCTGTGCGGGCTGTCCGAGGAAACCTCGA
This sequence comes from Rubrobacter sp., assembly GCA_013695335.1. Classification (GTDB taxonomy): domain Bacteria; phylum Actinomycetota; class Rubrobacteria; order Rubrobacterales; family Rubrobacteraceae; genus JACDGB01. The sequence continues at coordinate 9,169 of JACDAR010000018.1, read as the reverse complement.
TCCACCCGAGGCTGGCCTGCCACAGACGTTGGAGCTCGAGTTCGGCGGCGTCCCGATAGCCATGATCCACGACTCCGGCCCGAAGCGCGGGCGTCGTTCACGCATGAGACGACTCTTCCCCGGGGCCAGGGTCGTTGTTTTCGGGCACTCGCACATCCCTTGGCTGGAGGATGAGGACGGCCTGTTGCTTTTGAACCCTGGAAGCCCCACGGACAAGCGCCGCCAGCCGGAGTTCACCTTCGCGTTGTTATCCGTGGATGATGGTGGAGCTCGCGCTGAGATCCTAGCGCTTTAGTCCCGATGGTGTAGCATCGGGGGGGTGTCTGGACGGACCATAAAGCGTATTCTCAGCCCCTTCGAGCAGTTCGTTCACAGCGAGAGCACTGGCGGGGTCACCCTGATCTTCGCTTCGATCATCGCCTTTGCGTGGGCCAACTCGCCGTGGGCTCCCTGGTACCTGGATCTGCGGGAGATAAAATTCGGGATTGGCCTCGGCGGCTGGAGCCTGGAGAAGCCGCTGCTCCTTTGGGTCAACGACGGGTTGATGGCTTTCTTCTTCTATCTGGTGGGACTCGAGATCAAACGCGAGGTTCTGGTGGGGGAGCTCTCCGAGCCGCGGGATGCGACGCTCGCGGTGGTCGCGGCCGTGGGCGGTATGGCGGTGCCCGCATCGATCTACGCGGCGATCAACTGGGGCGGAGATGGTATCTCGGGCTGGGGCGTGCCGATGGCCACGGACATAGCCTTCGCGCTTGGCATGATGGCGCTCCTCGGTGACCGGGTGCCGCTCGCCCTGAAGGTCTTTCTCACGGCCCTTGCCATAGTGGATGACCTTGGCGCGGTTTTGATCATCGCCCTCTTCTATACCAGTGAGATCAGCGTTCCCAGCCTCCTCGTCGCCGCAGGGGCTCTGGTCCTTGCCTTCCTCTACGGGAGGCTTGGCGGACGCAACCTGAAGGTGCTTGCGTTCATCGGGCTCGTGGTGTGGTTCTTCGTGCTCCAGTCTGGCGTACACGCCACTGTGGCGGGGGTTCTCGTTGCCCTGGCGACGCCGATCCGACGCAAGATCTCACCCAAAAACCTCCGTTCGGAGTTGCGGGCGGGCCTGGATCAGGGGGAGTTCGAGGAGGTCGAGGTGAAGGTCGCCAACCTGGAGCGGGTTCTTGGCGACGCGCAGAGCCCTTTGCATCGCCTGGAGCACCTGATGCATCCCTGGGTCGCGTTCCTCATACTGCCCATCTTCGCCCTCTTCAACGCTGGCGTCGCGCTCGGGGACTGGGCCGGTGTGACCGGGCCTGTCACCCTTGGGGTCTTGCTTGGGCTGCTCCTTGGCAAACCCCTCGGGGTGCTCGGGTTCTCGTGGCTGGCCACGAAGACGGGCATAGGCTCGCTGCCGGATGGCGTTGGATGGCGGGAGATGACTGGGGCTGGACTGCTGGCTGGCATCGGCTTCACCATGTCCCTGTTCGTGGGCGGGCTGGCCTTCGACGGCGGCGGAATGCTCGAAAGCGCCAAGCTGGGAATCCTCGCTGCGTCCGTGATCTCGGCCATCCTCGGTCTCGTCGTGCTGTCGAGGCGGCCACCGGAGGGGCGAGGTTCGCGCCGGTAGGAGGGGTGGGAGGCCCGGTATAATTCCGCGCATGTCGCATGGGAGGAGACCGGCGGGGTGGACCGCCCTGGAGGCAGTGTTCGGGCCAGAGGGCGAGGCAACGCGGCGCATCCGACTGGCCGTCGTCATGCTCTCCGGCATCATCGTTGTGGGGACGCTTGGTTACCTGACCCTCGGCTGGTCACTCTTGGATGCGTTGTATATGACCGTGATCACGGTCGGCACCATAGGCTTCGAGGAGGTGAGGGATCTCGACGGGAACGTCGCCGGGCGGCTGTGGACCATCGCCCTTATAATCAGCGGCGTTGCGGTCCTCGGCTACGCCACAACCTCGCTCGTTGCGCTGGCTGTCGAGGGCACTGTGAGGGACTATTTCAGGAGCCGGAGGATGAGGGCCGAGATCTCCAAACTCAGCGGTCACTACGTCCTGTGCGGATACGGACGGGTCGGGCGTCAGGTGGCGGCCGAGTTCGACCTGGAAGATGAGCTTTTCGTGGTTGTGGAGCAGGATCTCCAGGTTGTCGAGGAATGCCTGAACGAGGGCCGCCTGGCGCTCTACGGCATGGCTTCGGACGACGCATTGCTCGAGGAAGCCGGCATCTCGCGTGCGAAGGGGCTGGTGGCCGCCGTGGACTCCGACGCTGACAACGTCTTCGTGGTGCTCTCTGCCCGCAAGCTCAACCCGAATTTGCACATCGTCGCCCGCGCCTCATCGGACGAATCCGCGGCCAAACTGGAAATGGCTGGCGCAGACCGCACCCTCTCGCCATACGCCGTTGGAGGGCGCAGGCTTGCAGCGCTCGCCACCCAGCCTCTGGTCGTGGATTTCCTGGACGTGGTGACGCGGGGCGAGAAAGGCATCGAGTTCCGCCTCGAAGAGTTCGTGGTGCCAGAGGACTCCGACATCGCGGACCATACCATCGGGGATCTCAGCATCGGCGAGCGAACCGGCGCCATAGTATTGGCCTTCCGCACCCGTGACGGCAACTTCGACACAACGCCAGCCGCCACAGACAGGTTGCGCGCGGGCGACACCCTCATAGTGTTAGGCAGCAGGGGCCAGATCACACGCCTCGAACAACTCATGCGCGGCGATAAGACCCGCGACGCCTAACCCCGTCACGACGCACGCCCCGCCCCCAGTCTATCTAAAGCTAAATGCAATCACTGGCGTGCGGTGGACAGGGAGGTTGGATCCTCGACGTTCCCCCTCTACCCCTTTTCGCGCCGTTCACCCCGTATTCGAGGCCGTCCACCAGCGCCTGCCACGATGCTTCGATGATGTTCTCCGAGACCCCGACGGCGCCCCACATCCTCTTCCCGTCCGACGAATCTATGAGGACGCGGGTTGTGGCTGCTGTTGCCCGATGCTCGTCCAGGATGCGGACCTTGTAGTTGGCGAGATGAATCTCGTCGACCTCTGGATAATGCGCCCCGATAGCCTGCCTGAGCGCGTTGTCCAGTGCGTTTACGGGGCCGTTGCCTTCTGCGGTCGAGATCACACGTTCGCCCTTCACGAAGAGCTTGATGGTCGCCTCGACGGTTGTCTCCGTGTCTGCCTGCTTCTCTGAGATGATGCGGAAGCTCTCCAGCTCGAAGAGCGGCTCGTCTTCGCCGGTCGTGCGCCTGATGAGCAGGGCGAAGGAGGCATCGGCGGCCTCGTAATGGTAGCCGTCGTGCTCCTTCTGCTTCATTGCCGACAGAACGGCGTTCACGTCGCCCGCATCGAGGCCGAGTTCTTCAGCCTTCGCCCTGATGGAGTTCTTCCCAGATAGCTCCCCTACCGGCATGCGCCTCGCGTTGCCGACGGACTCGGGGGCGACGTGCTCGTAGGTCCGGGTATCCTTGGAGATGCCGTCGACGTGCAGCCCGCCCTTGTGGGAGAAGGCGCTCCTTCCGACGTAGGGTCTGTGGCCATCGGGGGTGAGGTTCATAAGCTCTGCGACGTAGTTGGATGCTTCGGTCAGCCGCGCCAGAGATTCGTCCTCGACCACCTTCAGGCCCATCTTGAGTTGCAGGTTGGCGATGGTGGTGACGAGGTCGCAGTTGCCGCACCGCTCGCCGACGCCGTTTATAGTCCCCTGTACGTGCGTGGCCCCGGCCTCGACCGCAGCCAGCGCGTTTGCCACCCCGCACCCTGCGTCGTTGTGGGTGTGGATGCCGATCTCCACGTTCGGGAACCCCGAGAACTCCCTCACGGTGCGGCCCACTATCGCCTTCAACTGCGTCGGAAGCGTGCCGCCGTTGGTGTCGCACATAACCAGCGTCGTCGCCCCTGACTCAGCCGCCGCGCGCAGCACGGAGAGCGCGTGATCCGGGTCGTCCTTGAAGCCGTCGAAGTAGTGCTCGGCGTCGAAGATCACCTCTTTGCCAGCATCCGCCAGATACTTCACCGTGTCCCTGATGGACTCAAGGTTCTCTTCGGGTGTCGTGCGAAGCACCTTCTCGATGTGCAGCCGCCAGCTCTTCGCCACGATACAGGCCACGGGCGCGGAGAGGGAGGGCAGAAGCGTCACGGCAGGGTCGTCCTCGGCCCTGCCGTTCGGGCGGCGGGCGCGGGTGAAGGCGACGATCTTCGCCTGCCGGAGTTCCGTGGCGTCGAAGCCCTCGAAGAACTCCAGGTCCTTGGGGTTTGAGGCGGGGAAGCCAGCCTCTATGTAGTGGATGCCGAGGGCATCGAGTTCGCGGGCTATGCGGGCCTTGTCCTCGGCGGTGAGGCTGACGCCCTCGCGCTGGGTTCCGTCGCGTAGTGTAGTGTCGAACAGCTTCATGCTCATATAACACCCTCTCCCGCCGCGACCCAGCGGGTGACGGCCTCTGTTACTTCTTCGGTGGTCTTCTTCCCGCCCAGGTCAGGGGTGAGGTAATGCGCCTCCAGCGCGACCGAGACACCGCGTTCGATGCCGGCGGCCACGTCTGGGCGACCGAGCGAGTGCCGGAACATCGAGGCCGCCGAGAGGATGGTCGCGTACGGGTTCGCCTTGTTCTGTCCGGCGATGTCCGGGGCGGAACCGTGTACGGGCTCGAAGATGCCGGGCGTCCCCGGCTCACCCAGGCTCGCCGAAGATAGCATCCCCATCGAACCTGGGAGCATTGCCGCTTCATCGGACAAAATATCGCCGAAGAGGTTTTCTGTGACGATCACGTCGAACCGCTTCGGATTCTGGACGAGCATCATGGCTGCCGCGTCTACCAGGACGTGATCCAGGGCCACGTTCGGATAATCTCCAGCCACGTCCGTCACCACGCTCCGCCACAGGCGGCTCGTCGCCATCACGTTCGCCTTGTCCACGGACGTGACCCGGCCGCCGCGTCCCTCGGCCGCCTCGAACGCCACCCGCGTCACCCGCTCGACCTCTTCGCGGGTGTACACGCTGAGGTCGCTCGCCCGCTCGTCGCCTTCCTCCTTCTCCCCGAAGTACGCGCCGCCTGTGAGCTCGCGCACGATCAGGATGTCCACGCCCTCGACGATCTCCTTCTTCAACGGCGAAGCCGAGAGAAGGGCCGGGATGGCCGCGACGGGCCGCAAATTGGCGAACACGCCGAGGTGTTTCCTGAGCTTGAGGAGTCCTGCCTCCGGGCGTTTCGGTCCCCTGTCGAAGTCCGGGTGGCCGACCGCCCCGAGCAGTATGGCGTCTGATGCGGCGGCGGCTTCGAGCGTCTCGTCAGAGATGGGCTCGCCTTCCTCGCGGATGGCGATACCCCCGATCCTGCGTTCCTCGTAGCGGATCTCCACCCCGAAGTGCTTCGCAGCTGCGTCAACGACGCTCCTTGCGGCCCCGATCACCTCAGGCCCGATGCCATCTCCTGGTAGCAAAAGTACGTCGAACGAGTCTCTCATATCTATCCTCCCTAAAACTCTGGACGTCCTTCGAGCCAAATCCGTCCCCTGGAACCCAGGGAACCAGCGAGCAACTCCTCCGCCCGTGCCTCGCCCACGATCTCCATCTCCTGCCACAGCTCGTGAACCAGTCGTCGTAGAAACTCCTCACCGAACTCCTCCAACGCCGCTGCGCCGAACCCGAGCAGCAAGTTCTGGAATACCATCTGCCGCCCCGCGTCCGCCGGTCCTCCGAACTCTCTGACGGTGAGGTCGGGGGATGGACCTATCTGTTCGAGGTGTGCTGAGAGTACGCCGGTTCGCCACGCAACCGCCGCAGCGAGGGCCTGTGGCACGAACTCACGAAGCCAGGCCGGGGTGCGGGGGACGGGCTTCTGAAGCAGAAAGGCGTGCGCCAGCTCGTGCCAGACCACGAGCGGCCACGTTGCCTGCGTGCGGGGCTCGAAGGCGGAGGATAGGGTCTCTGGCAGCACGAGGGCTGGCGGATTGGTGGACTGTGTGAGATACGGCAAGCCGGGTGGGTAAGGGCGCTCGCCCTCGCGCGGCGCGTCTTTCCAGTCTTCGCTGGCTACCAGCAGGGACGAAAGATCCGGCGTCCCTGCATCAAGTATCTCCGAGAACGTTCGCGTCCCTGTGTCAAGAAGATCCCGCGTCTCCCCGGCCAGGTCTTCCAACTCCATCGGATGGAAGACCGGCACGATGCCATGCAGGCGCGTGTAGCCGGGGAGTAACGCGGAACCCTGATCCCGCCCCTCCGTTACGGCGTTACCGAGGCTTCCCACGGGGCTTTCACCCGGCCCGAGGAGTACACGTTCGCCGCCCGCACGTAGGCGCGGGCAGCCGCCTCGACCACGTCCTGCGATAGCCCGCGCCCGGCGTACTCGTTGCCCTCGAATTCCACCGTGACGCGCACCTCGCCGAGGGCGTCCTTGCCACCCGTAACGGCGTCTATGCGGAAGTCCGTCAGGCGGCCCTGTATGTTGGTCGCCGCGTCTATGGCGCGGAACACGGCGTCCACCGGCCCCTCGCCTTCCGCTTCGGCCTCGAATGTGCCGTGTTCGGCGTGCGAGATCGTCACAGCCGCCCTGCTCTGGCGGCCTGTAGCCGCAACCACCCGGAAAGAATCGAGCACGAACTTGCCCTCGAAGGAGCCAACCTCGTCAGCGGCGATGGCTTCGAGGTCTGCGGCGGTCACGGTCTTCTTGTGGTCCGCCACCTCCTTGAATCGCACGAAAGCCCGCTTGAGCATGTCGCCTTCCAGCGTGTAGCCGAGCTCTTCCAGGGCCTCCTTGAGGGCGTGGCGGCCCGAGTGTTTGCCGAGGAAGATGTTGGTGCCTTCGAGGCCGATGTCTTCTTTGGTCATGATCTCGAACGTGCGACGGTCCTTGAGCACGCCGTCCTGGTGGATGCCGGACTCGTGTAGGAAGGCGTTGCGGCCCACGATTGCCTTGTTCGGTGGAACCTCGTAGCCGGTGATGTTGGAGATCATGCGGGAAGTATTCGCGAGTTGCCTGGTCTCGACGCCGACCTCAGCGTCGTAGAAGTCGCCACGCGTGGCGAGCGCCATAACTACCTCTTCCAGCGAGGCGTTGCCAGCCCGCTCCCCGATGCCGTTGACGGCGACCTCGATCTGCCCAGCCCCGACCTCGACGCCTGCGAGCGAGTTGGCGACAGCCATCCCCAGGTCGTCGTGGCAGTGAACCGAGAGCACGCGCTCCTTGAGCGTCGGAACCCTCTCCTGCAACTCTTTCAGGAACGCCGTGAACTCGACGGGCGTCGTGTAGCCGACGGTATCCGCGATGTTCACCACGTCTGCGCCAGCCTCCACGGCGGCGGCCACGATCTCGGCCAGGTACCCGATGTCCGTGCGCGTCGCGTCCATCGGCGAGAACTCCACGTTCTCGCAGAGGCTCTTGGCGAAACGGACGGCCTCACCGGCTCGCTTCAGGATGTCCTCCCGGTTCGAGCGCATCTGGTGTTCGATGTGCAGGTCCGAAGTCCCGACGAAGGTGTGGATGCGCGGCCTCTCCGACCATTGAACCGCCTCCCACGCCCGCTCGATGTCCTGCTCGTGAATGCGGGAAAGACCGGTGATCCTCGGCCCCTTCACCTCAGCCGCGATGCGGGAGACCGCCTCGAAGTCCCCCTCGGACGTGATCGGGAAGCCAGCTTCGATCACGTCAACCTTCAACCGGCCGAGCTGGTGCGCGATCTCTACTTTCTCCTCAACCGAAAGGGATATGCCGGGCGACTGCTCTCCGTCGCGCAAGGTGGTGTCGAAGATCTCTACTCGACGCATGTGACTCGTCCTCCTACGTTTGAAACTAGTTCAGAATTGCGATGCTGGTTGCTGGTGACCGCGGACAGCCGGTTAGATACCGGGGCTGATAATTCGCCCGGCGGTCACCCTGGTTAGTCGTAGGATGTGGCGAGAAACGCGCAAGATGTCTAGAAGTTCTCCCTCATGAGGGACGCAAGTATCTCATCGAACCGCTTGCTCTGCAACCTCGAGCGGGACTGTCCAGTCCCTGTACTTGTCCCATTCCCCGCGCGCGGCCTGAAAGTACATCCGCTGGAGGTTGGAGGCGAGATCCCCGATCCTGCCGTCCCCGACGGGCCTGTCGTCTATCTCCACGACAGGCGCTATCTGGAACCCGGTTCCCGTGAGGAAAACCTCGTCGGCGACGTACAGTTCGGTGCGCCCGACCTGGCGCTGTTCGGTTTCGAGGCCGAACTCTTCCCTCGCCAGCTCCATCACGGCGTCGCGGGTTATGCCTTCGAGGATGTCAGCCGTCGGCGGTGGTGTGATGAGCTGTCCTTTGCGGAGCAGGAACAGGTTGGCCGCGCTCGCCTCGGAGACGAAGCCGTCGTGGGTAAGGAAGATCGCATCGTCGTAACCCGACCTGTGGGCGTCGTCCACCGCGAGCGCGGTGTTGGCATATGAAGCTGTGATCTTGGCCCGCGTTGGGATGGCGTTGTCGGCGACCCTGCGCCACGACGAGACGCAACACCGCAGCCCGGTGAGCGACACGTAATCTCCCATCGGGGCCGTGAAGATCGAGAGCGAAGGCGTCATGTCCAGCCTCACCCCGATGGATGTGGCGCTCTGATAGGCGAGCGGCCGGATATATGTATCCTCGCGTGGGGCGTTGCGGCGCAGGATCTCCAGCGTCGCTTCACAGAGCTCATCTATCGAGGCGCCGAGGTCTATGTGGAGCAGGCGGGCGGATTTCTCGAAGCGCTCGTAGTGCTCGCGCAACTTGAGCACCTGAAGGGTTCCCTTGCCCTCGTTCCAGTACGCGCGGATGCCCTCGAAGACCCCGGTTCCGTAGTTGAGCGCGTGGGTGGCCGGGGATAGTCGAACGTCCCCGACCTTCATTAGCTCACCGTCGTGATAGCACCACTCCGCGTCGGAGACGCTGAACGCCGTTCGGCTCATCTTTCACCTCCACTCGGGGCTTCGACGCCTTCGGCGGCGAGCGCCCGCAGATCCTGCCCAACTTTCTCAACCATCGACTCGGCCCCCCGGCGGCGCATCGCGAGGAAGCTCGCGGCCCCAGCCTGGTTTTCGAGTACCCACTCCCTGGCGAACTTGCCGCTCTGGATGTCCGAGAGGATGCCGCGCATACGCTCGCGTACCGCGTCGTCCACGATCTTCGGCCCGGCTGTGTAGTCGCCGTACTCTGCTGTGTTGGAGATCGAGTACCGCATCTCGGCCA
>JACDAR010000344.1 GCA_013695335.1 Rubrobacter sp. | reverse complement strand
ACTCCGAGAACGGCTACGGCACGAAGGAAGGCAAGGTTTTCGTCGCCGGTGACGCCCGGCTGGGGGCGGACCTGATCGTCACGGCCATCGCCGAGGGCCGCAAGGCCGCCCGCCAGGCCGACGAGTTCCTCATGGGCCGCAGCCTGCTGCCGGGATAGGTTTCCGGTGCCGGGCAATACCTGACGGCTAAAACCTGTAGACCGAAGCCTATTCGGTACCGTTGGACTGTAGCAACCTGCGTATAACTACGTAGTTCTCGACGGTCAGCGGGAGGTGGGACGGATGTGATCGAAAACAGCCGTCGGATGAGATATTGTCCGGCGCAGAATTGCATCTACGTCTAAGATAGACGGGAAGGCGACCGTACAATAGCGATATGCGCAGGTTCTATCCGGCCCTCAAGTACGCGCTGTTGACCCTATTCATTCCTTTGTTGGTTGCTGCGTTCTTCGGCAGCTGCATGAGCGGCGTAATCTTCAAAGGTAGCAGCTGCTCCGTACAAGATGGCGTTCTCATGTCGCTAAAAGCGTACGGCCCATGGGTCTTCTCGGCGTTTTTGCTCCTGCTCGTGCCGACGCTGTTCGCCAGGCGAGACCATCTGCGCCACAGCGCTTCGCAGCAGTTCGCCCTGGTAAAGTCGGCCGAGTTGTTGCGTCCGGAGGATATGGGCTTCGAGCCCGCCGTACGTGGCGGGGCGGTTGGCCACGGGCGCAGGCCCTTTCACGAAGCGTACGTGCCAACGAAGGCTATGCCGGAGCCGCCCGACGGTACGGGGCCGCGTTCTTGCGACGAGGAGGCGCTGGCCGACGAGGCGCGATCCGGCAGGGGCTTCGTCCTGCTCGGCCAGCCCCTGGATGGTAAGAGCCGTACCCTTTACCAGGTGCTGTCCGGGTTGAAAGGATGTAGGATCGTCGCACCGTCTCTGAGCCGGGGGTTGCCGGACGACGACGCGCTGTCGCTGGTCGAAGGAGAGGACGTGATCCTGCTGCTTGAAGACCTGCACGAGTACGTCGGGGCGCGGGTCGTCCTGCCGGAGCTGCACGCTGCCCTGACGAAGCGGGCGTCGTCCTGCGCGGTGGTGGCCACCTGTCGGGACGGCCCGAGCTAAGGTTGGTCGAACAAAAGCTCGGGCGGTTCTACGAGGACGTGTCGCTCAAGCTCAAGCTGGTCGCGCCGACGGAGGAGGAGAAATGCGAGCTCGCTCGCGGTATCGGGGAAGTGTGGGACTCTGAGGCGGCCGAGGACTACCCCACCCTGGGCTCGATCGCCATGGAGGGACATCTGGAGGCCATGTCCCTGCGGTTCAGGAACCTGCTCCGGGACTACCCGGACCACGCCGATGTGCTGAGAGCCATGAAGCTGCTGACCGCCGCCTCCGTGGGGGCGCTAACGCATCGGCGGCTAGAGGCCGCACTCAAGGAGGCGTTCGGCAGGGACGAGGTTCACCTGGGGGACTGCCTCCGTGACCTCTCGGAACAAGCCTTCCTAAAACGGGGCCCGCCCCCGGACGAGACGGCCTACCCGGAACCAGCCTACCTGCGCGACGCCGTGACGTACACGGAGGGCAAAGAACCCCGGGACGACTTCTTCCCCGCGCTGTTCTACGCTTTCAGGAACCTCGAGGACGCCGACGCGCTCATCAGCCTCGGGGTGACCTCCATGATAGGCGGACGCTGGAACCCGCAGGCCGTCTACTGGTGCTTTGACTCGGCGACGGAGATCGAGCCCGATAACCCATCCGCATGGCTGAACAAGGCCGCCTTGCTGGGCGCTGGCAAACACCACGAGGACGCCATCGCAGCGGCGGAAAGGGCTGTGGAGCTTAAGCCCTACGACTACTCATACTGGCAGCAGAAGGGCAGGGTCCTCCATGGCGCTGGGCGCAACACAGAAGCCCAGAACGCGTACCTGCGTGCGTCAGCGCTTAGGCCCGACAGATCGGACACATGGCGCAACCTGGGCGACGTGCATATGGATCTGGGAAACCACCGCGACGCCTTGCGGGCCTTCAACCGATCCATTGACCTCGACGCAGACTACGATTACGTGAGGAGTTGGGTGGGCAGGGCCGCGGCCCTGCGCAGGATGGGGCAGCATCGGGAGACGCTCCGTGCCTACGACAGAATCGTCAGCATGGCCCCCGACAATTTCGAGACGTGGTTCAACAAGTCTGGACTGCTCAGGAAGCTGTCCCGGCACGAGGACGCGTTGGTAGCCACCTCTAGAGCGGAGAGCCTTCGTCCGGACCACCCTGAGGTTTATGTGGCCAGGTGCGAGTCGCTGATTGCACTGGCAAGCAGAGACGACGACGCCCTGTGGAGCGAGGCGTACGAGGCCTGCGAGCGGGCCACCGTCCTCGACGAGGACCACGCCGTCGCTTGGTCCATGAAGGGGATAGTCCTGCTTTCCATGCATCGGTACGAGGAAGCCCCGGAGGCGTTCGAGCGGGCGATACTCCTCAGACCGGAGCGCGTAGAAGACTGGTGGCACAAAGCCCAAGCGCTGCTGAAGATAGCCGAGGGCCAGCAGGTCCAAGGTTTCGACCTGTCGTCCTCCGCAGAATATCAGGCTGCCATGTGGTGGCTATGCCGTACGTGGCACAATCGCGGGCGACTTCCAGATGGCGGGGCTTCAGCGTACAGGCTCTTCCAGCACATTGGCTACGATCCAGCTTGGTGCCTGGATGACTACCCGAGCACTCTACTTGCCCGTTGAGTACGAAAAGTTTCTTTGGCTTGAGGCGGTACAGCTTCTGATGAAAGCCCCAATTTTCTCGATAGAACATGCTGCATACGGCAGGCAGTTTGCAGGGACTCGAGCGGTTGGAACCCACTTCCTGCCGTACTGCTACTCGTGAAGCCCTACCGATCAGCGTATAACCAAAGGGTTCGGTATTCTGGTGGGAGGTAGGGAAGTTTGGAGTTTTCGCGAGAAGCGGCGCGGGCGATGCTGATCGCCGCGCAGGGTCTGGTCTCGCCACCAGAGAGAGCCACAAAAGATGACGTTCTCGATGCCATCCGGCAGATGGGCGTGTTGCAGATAGATTCGATCTCCGTCGTGGCGCGCAGTCCGTACCTGGTGCTGTGGAGCAGGCTTGGTTCCTACGAGCCGCGCTGGCTCGACGAGCTCTTGGCCGAAGGGGAGCTATTCGAGCATTGGGCGCACGCGGCGTGCTTCATCCCGATCGAGGACTACGGGATCTACCGGCGGTTCATGTTGGATGGGCACGAAAAATCGAGGGCCTGGTTCCAGGCGCATCCAGAGGAGATCGGGCGCGTGATGGATCGTGTTCGGGAAGAGGGGCCGGTGCGCTCCATCCAGTTCGAGCGCAAGGATGGCAAAGCAGGTGGGTGGTGGGAGTGGAAGCCGGAGAAGCGGGCCCTGGAACATCTTTTTGCGGCGGGAGAACTGATGATCTCGCGCCGCGATCCCAACTTCCACCGCGTCTACGACCTGCGCGAGCGCGTCCTGAAAGACGCCTATCCCGGTTGGGAAGACGCACTCGCTCCCACGCATGAAGAAGTGCGCCGAACGCTCGCTACGAAGGCCGTGCGGTCGCTCGGCGTGGCCGTTGCGGGCTGGGTGCCTGACTATTTCCGCACGCGCAAAAAGGGAGCCGCTGCGCTCCTCGAAGAACTGGCCGATGCAGGCGAGCTTCTTCGCGCCCGCATAGTAGGTTTCGACGAGCCTGTCTACGTACATCCAGATAATTTGGGTCTGGCTGAAAGAATCCTCTCTGGCGATGTACGACATACCCGCACGACCCTGCTTTCGCCGTTCGACCCTGCGGTCTGGGACCGGGCGCGGGCACTGGAACTCTTCGACTTCGAGTATCGGATCGAAGTCTATACACCGGCCGCCAAACGCCGCTACGGATACTATTCGCTCCCGATCCTGCACCTTGGCGAGTTAGTGGGCAGGCTCGACGCCAAGGCGCATCGCAAGGAAGGCATGTTCGAGGTGAAGTCTCTGCACCTTGAGCCCGACGTACCCGTGACCGAGGATCTCGTCTCCGGGATCTCAGCCACGCTCCGCGATTGCGCCGGATGGCACGGTACGCTGGAGGTCGTGGTGCGTCGCTCCGATCCGGAGGGACTGGCCGATCTCCTTAGGGAGCATATTCCCGCTTGAGGCAGAGCCTGACTTCCCGGTCCAGTCAGAAAGAGCTTCATTTCGTCCATCAGATGTTCCTGGCGTATAGCTCGGACGGGCGTACCGTTGGCTAATTCCAGCCGAAGGGCCAAAGATGAAAGGGAGATACATGCTCTAAGGTTTGTGTGCCGCTAGGGTTCCACCGTCCGGTTGTGCGGGACAGAGACCGAGAGCGGCGAGCGGGCCGGGAGAAATCCGGCGCGCCACACGGCGGGATTAGAGCGCGGGAGGCAGGAGTTCTCCGGTTGGATTGACTGGAGCCCGTGTTGGTGCATGCGACGATGATATTGTCTGCTCGGCTTCGGGACATCGAGGAGTATTGGAAAGGCGAGACGGACCGATTTATCCTCTTGAGGTTGATCCGGACTGCGAGGAGGAGAGATGCGGCTTTCACCGGCGGAGCAGGAGAAATTGATGATCTTCACCGCCGCCGAGGTGGCCCGGAGAAGGCGTGATCGCGGCCTGAAGCTGAACTATCCCGAGGCCGTAGCCATCATCTCAGCCGAGCTTCTGGAAGGAGCCCGCGACGGCCGCAGCGTCGCAGATCTGATGAGCTTCGGGACGACCATACTATCCCGGGAAGACGTGATGGAGGGCGTCCCCGAGATGGTGGACGAGGTCGCCATCGAAGCCACATTCCCCGATGGCACGAAGCTAGTTACTGTCCACGACCCCATCGTCTAGGAGGCGGAGTGATGTTGGACGGACCCGTACATTACCAGGCCAACCTCGTCCTGCGGTTCGTGCTGGAACTGTGCGCGCTGGCTGCGTTGTTCTACTGGGGGTTCCGGGTCGGAGGCGGTGCCATAGGTGTGGCGCTGGGACTCGGTGCGGTGTTGCCCGCAGCATTCGTCTGGGGCATGTTCGCGTCACCACGCGCACGCATCTCCTTATCATTAGCCGGTCGGCTCGCGGTCGAGCTGGTGTTCTTCGGGTCGGCTTCGGTGGGCCTGTATGCCACCGGACATCCAGTGCTCGGTATTCTGCTTCTCGGGCTGGCGATCATCAACCGGGCCTTGATCCTGGCCTGGAGGCAGGATGAAAGGATGAGGGAAGACGCCGGGCAAAGACCCAGAGTTCGGTGAAGATCCTGGAGGATAGACGATGAACACCGGCCTCGGAATCATTAACCTGAATCGGACGAAGGAAGGAGAAACGCGATGACCCGCGAAGAGGCGACGCGGAAAATACTGGAGGCAAAGCAGGACAAGAGCCTGACCTTCGAAACGATCGCGAACAAGGTTGGGCGTCACAAGGTATGGACCACCGCTGCGCTCATGGGGCAGCATCCAATGAGCGAGGACGAGGCGGACGCCGTAATCAGCATCCTCGGGCTCGGGCCAGAGGTCGCGGCTGCTCTGCAGGAGTACCCGATGCGCGGCTCAATCGGGCGGGACGTGCCGACAGACCCGACTATCTACCGGATACACGAGGTTACGCAGGTCTACGGGACCACGATCAAAGCTCTCATCCACGAGGAGTTCGGCGACGGCATCATGAGCGCCATCAACTTCAACATGGATATCGAGCGCGTAGAGGATCCGAAGGGCGACCGCGTGAAGATCACCTACGAAGGCAAGTTCCTCCCCTACGAATGGTAACGACACCGTGATACCGGGTGAGTTTCTTCCATCAGACGGCGACGTAGAGCTAAACGCGGGCCGGGAAACCACTTCCCTCATCGTCGCGAACACGGGCGACCGGCCGGTACAGGTCGGGAGCCACTTCCATTTCTTCGAGACGAACCGTGCCCTCCGCTTCGACCGCGAGAGCGCATACGGGATGCGCCTCTCCATCCCCGCAGGCACGAGCGTGCGCTTCGAGCCAGGCGACGAACGAGAGGTGGATCTCATCGCCATCGGTGGACGCCGCATTATTCATGGCATGAACGGGCTGGTCGAGGGCGCGCTCGACGATCCGGAGACGAAGGAGGCGGCGCTGCAAAGCGCCCGCGAGAGGGTGTTCCTGTAGTGGGCGGAATCTCACGCCAACGCTACGGTGGAATGTTCGGTTCCGCAGCCGGAGACCGGGTGCGGCTGGCCGATACGGACCTCGTCGTTGAGGTGGAGCAGGACTTCACGCTCGCCGGGGAAGAGGCCACCTTCGGGGGCGGCAAGTCCGTGCGGGAGGGCATGGTGCAGGGGAGGGCGACGCGTGAGGAAGGCGCGATGGACCTCGTCATCACAAATGCCCTCGTCCTCGACCACAGCGGCATCTTCAAGGCCGACATCGGGGTGCGGGACGGTCGCATCGCGGGCATCGGCAAGGGCGGGAACCCTGACACCATGGACGGGGTGACGGTGGAGATCGGGGCTTCGACCGAGATCCTGGCCGGTGAAGGCAAGATCCTGACCGCCGGCGGCATAGATTCCCACATCCACCTGATCTCACCGCAGCAGGCGGACCACGCCATAGCGTCTGGCATCACAACCATGATCGGGGGTGGCACCGGCCCAGCGACCGGCACGAACGCCACCACATGCACGCCCGGAGCCTGGAACATCGCCCGCATGCTCCAGGCGGTCGAGAACCTCCCACTCAATTTCGGCTTCCTCGGTAAGGGCAACTCCTCGAACCCGGAGGCGCTTCGAGAGCAGGTACACGCCGGAGCATGCGGCCTGAAACTGCACGAGGACTGGGGGACGACCCCGCAGGCCATCCGCACGTGTCTGAATGTAGCGGAAGAATGCGACGTTCAGGTTGCGATCCACACCGACACCCTGAACGAGGCCGGTTTCCTCGAAGATACGGTCGCCGCTTTCGAGAACCGGACCATCCACACGTACCACACCGAGGGCGCTGGCGGTGGCCATGCACCTGACATCATCGCGCTCTGCGGCGAGTCGAACGTGCTCCCTTCGAGCACCAACCCGACGCGCCCGTACACCGTGAACACCATAGACGAGCACCTCGACATGCTCATGGTCTGCCACCACCTGAGCCGCGAGGTGCCGGAAGACGTGTCGTTCGCCGAGAGCCGCATCCGGGCCGAGACCATCGCCGCCGAGGACGTACTGCACGATATCGGGGCGCTCTCGATGATGTCCAGCGACTCGCAGGCGATGGGGCGGGTCGGGGAAGTCTGGATGTGTACCTTCCAGACGGCTAGCAAGATGAAGTCCCAGCGCGGTCCACTGCCGGAAGACTCCGAAAGGAACGACAACCATCGCGTGAAGCGGTATCTGGCGAAGCTCACTATCAACCCGGCGATCACACACGGAATATCCGAGCACATCGGCTCCGTCGAGACTGGAAAGCTGGCCGACCTGGTGCTGTGGAGTCCGGCTTTCTTCGGCGTGAAACCGGAGATCGTGATGAAAGGCGGCCTCATCGCCCACGCCCAGATGGGCGACCCTAACGCCTCCATCCCAACCCCCGAGCCTGTATTCGGACGACCGATGTTCGGGGCGTTCGGCTCCGCGCCAGCCGCCACGAGCCTCACCTTCATCTCGGCGTACGCCGCAGTGAACGGCCTGGCCGAGAGCATTGGTTTGAGAAAACCTCTCGTGCCGGTGCGAAACACCCGTACGCTGGGCAAAGCAGACCTGATCCTCAACGATCTACTGCCAGACATCGAGGTGGACCCGGAGACCTACGAGGTTCGGGTGGACGGTGAGGTCATCACCTCAGAGCCAGCCAGAGTACTTCCACTGGCCCAGCGTTACTTTTTGTTCTGATGCGGAACCGCGTCCTGCTGCTCCTGCTCCAGATCTCCGATTCCGCATTCCCAACCGGTTCCTTCTCCCACTCGTTGGGCCTCGAAGCGTTCGCCGGGGCCGGAGAACTGCGAGATGCCGCGGACCTCGAACGCGTCGTGACGCTACACCTTCGCTCGATGGCGACCTCGGATTGCGTGGCGCTTCGTGCCGCCTACGGTGAGGATGATCTCGATCTACTCTTCCACATCGACCGGCAGCTCGCCGCCACGAAACTCACCCGTGAGTTGCGCGCCGCGAGCGCGTCCACAGGCAGGCGGTTCCTCGCGAGCGTTGCCACGCTCGGCGTCGAAGGTGCGGCGTTTGCGGAATTTACCGACGCTGCCCGCTCCGGGACGACGCCGGGCAACCTAGCCGTTGGGCACGGTGTTGCCGCCTCGCCGCTCGGGGCGGACGTGGACGATGCGATCCACGCCTATCTATACTCGGGCGCGGCGTCGCTAGCCGCCGCCGGACAGAAGTTGATCCCACTCGGGGGAAACGTCGCGCAGCGTGCCCTCTTCGATCTTCATGACGAAATAGAAGAGGCGGCATCCAAGAGCCAGGAGATCGAGGTCGAAGGGATGTACGCGTTCGCGCCGGAGGTTGACGTGCGTTCGATGCTCCACGAGCGTCAGCGGACGAGATTGTATATTTCTTGAGGGGCTGCGCGGGACGCAATCCCCATTTTGGATGGATATTGGGTCGCATAGGCCCACGATCCATCTATCCGAAGAAGATCAGCGACGGATAGAATTATCGGGAGTATGGACGAGCAGTTACCCAAAACTGTGGACGAGATCTACCGCTCCGACTCGCGCCGGGTCTTCGCCACCCTGATCCGGCTGCTCGGCGACTTCGATCTTGCCGAGGACGCGCTGCATAACGCCTTCGCGGCGGCGCTGGAGCAATGGCCGAAGGACGGCGTGCCATCCAACCCTCGAGCGTGGCTCGTTTCCGTTGGCCGCTTCAAGGCCATAGATGCCATACGCCGTCGTACCAGATTCGATGCGGCGCTAGAGGAACTTACCGACAGGCTGGACTCCGATGCTGGAGACCCTGCGATGGAAGATCGGGACGGCGAGGGCGTGGAAGATGATCGGATGCGCCTGATCTTCACCTGCTGCCACCCGGCGCTCTCCCCAGAGGCGCAATCGGCGCTCACGCTACGCGAAGTATGCGGCCTGTCCACAGAAGACATCGCCCGCGCATTTCTCATCCCTCCACCCACGCTCGCCCAGCGTATCGTGAGGGCCAAGGCGAAGATTCGCGACGAGCGCATACCCTACCAGGTGCCTTCCCAGGAAGAGCTACCTGGCCGACTGGAGGGTGTGCTGCGTGTGATCTACCTCGTCTTCAACGAGGGATATTACGCTTCTGCTGGGGACTCGCTGACGCGTTCGGACCTCTCCGGTGAAGCGATACGGCTGGGGCGTCTGCTTGTCGCGCTGCTACCCGAGTCGGAGGCGATTGGGCTTCTCGCGCTGATGCTGCTGCAAGACTCGCGGCGCGCGACGCGCACCTCGCCTGAAGGAGATCTGATCCCGCTGGAGGATCAGGATCGCTCGCTCTGGGACCAAAAACAAATCGTGGAGGGTACGGCGCTGGTGAGGCGGGCGCTGTCGTCTGGCAGGTTCGGCACTTACACCATCCAGTCGTCCATCGCGGCGGTGCACGCGCAAGCGCCGAGCGTCGCCGCGACGGACTGGACCCAGATCGTCGGCCTCTACGACCTGCTGATGCGAGCGGTCCCTTCCCCCGTGATCGAGCTTAACCGCGCCGTGGCGGTGGCGATGCGCGATGGGCCAAAGGCGGGGCTGGTCCTGGTTGACGGTATCCTGGATCGCGGTGACCTTGTCGGCTACCATCTGGCCCACGCGGCGCGGGCGGATCTCTGTCGTCGGTTGGGAAGGACGGCGGAAGCCAGGACATCCTACGAGCGCGCCATCGGCCTCGCCGAACAGGAGCCGCAGCGGCGCTCCCTCGCGCGGCGGCTGGCCGAATTGCCCGCCTGATCCGTTACTCCCGGAACTTTTTGGGAATTTTCCAAACATTCTTGGATCCTTTGTCGATTCCAGACCCCGCCGAACGACTACTTGATGTAAGCCGCAGAAAGCAAAGTCCCCAACAACGGAAGGAGAGACGGTGCGGTTCCTGATCATGCACAAGAGCAACGAGGAAAACGAGGCTGGCGTCCCGCCAAGCCAGGAGCTCATAGAGGGAATGAGCAAGCTGATGGAGGAGTCATCGAGGGCCGGCGTGCTGATCGCGGCAGAGGGAGTCCACCCGAGTTCCAGGGGCGCGCGTCTCAGCTTCTCAGATGGTAGGCGCACTGTGACAGACGGCCCCTTCGCAGAGGCGAAGGAGTTGATCGCCGGTTTCGCTGTCGTGCAGGTGGAATCCAAGGATGAGGCGGTCGAGTGGGCCACGCGCTTCGCCGACGTGATCGGCGACGTGGAGATCGAGGTCCGGCAGGTGATCGAAATGTCGGACTTCGTCCCCGAGGCCACTGTAGAGGACCGGACGGACACCCCGTCGGCCGAAACCGACCCAACTGACGAAGGAGGAACGAAGTGAGGAAACTGGTGGCGGCTGAGCACGTTTCGTTGGACGGCGTGATGGAGGCGCCAGAGAGATGGCGTTTCGCGTACGACAACGATGAGATCAACCAGGTGATAGGGGCCGGCTTCGCCGCCTCGGACGCCCTGCTCATGGGCCGCGTTCTCTACGGGGAGTGGGTGGCGTACTGGTCGCAGCAAGACCCTGAGCAGAACCCGATCGCCGAGCTGATGAACGGCTTCTCCAAGTACGTGGTCTCGACGACACTGGAAGCACCCCTTGAGTGGCAGAACTCGACCCTGATCAAGGGCGACGAATTCGCGGAGGCAATCTCAGATCTCAAGCGGCAGCCCGGCAAGGATATCGTGGTCTCCGGCAGTGGCGCCCTCGTCTGGTCGCTGCTCCAGCACGGCCTGCTCGACGAGCTCATCCTCTTCGTCCATCCCATCGTCCTGGGTAACGGCAAGCGCCTCTTCGAGGAGGGCGAGGAACGGACTGCGCTGGAGCTTGCGGAATCGCGGACGTTCGCCACGGGCGTCGTTTGCCTGACCTACAGGCCCGCTGATGGCTGAGACGCGGGATGTACCCGCGCCCGGACTAGGCGCGAGCAGTTCGGCGCAGTAGACAGGCCACGACCTCACGGAGATGATCACTATGAAAACGGCAATTTCCAGAGACGGTACCCGCATCGCCTACGATGAACTGGGTGAAGGGTCGCCGCTCATCCTGGTGGGCGGCGCGCTCAATACCCGATCATTCGGCCCGAATGGGCCGCTGGCCGAGCTCCTGGCGGAGCGCTTCACCGTCATCAACTACGATCGCCGGGGTCGGGGCGACAGCGGCGACACGCGGCCGTGGGCGCTCGAGCGCGAGGTCGAGGACATCGATGCCCTAATCGAGGCGGCCGGCGGATCGGCTTCTGTGTTCGGTATCTCCTCCGGGGCGGCCCTCGCCCTAGAGGCGGCGAACCGCGGCCTCGCCATCGAGAAGCTGGCGTTGTACGAGGCGCCGTTCGTCATCGATAACAGCCGTCCTCCGGTCCCTGACGACTATCTTGGGCGGCTGGAGAAACTGGTGGCGTCGGAACGCCGGGGCGACGCGATCAGGCTGTTTATGAAGGAAGGGGTGGGACTTCCCACTATATTCGTCGCCATGATGCGGCTCATGCCGGCGTGGTCGAAGCTCAAGGCCGTCGCCCACACGCTCCCTTATGACGCTGCCATCGTGGACGACTACCAGAAGGGACACCCGTTGCCAATCGACCGGTGGGCCTCGGCCACTATGCCAACGCTCGTGGCGGTAGGCGGGAAGAGTCCAGCCTGGATGCGCCATGCGATGCGGGCGCTCTCGGACACACTTCCCAACGCAAGTCATCGCACCCTGGAGGGACAGACGCACATCGTGAAGGCTGGGACCCTCGCCCCAGTGCTTGTGGAGTTCTTCGAGGACCGAAACGGCGCCCGCTGAGCGAACGGAAATCGGAAAGGAGGACTCTATGAACTCGACGACCACGAAGGCGCTGCTGGCTTGCACTCTCGTCGCCGGTCCCCTGTACGTTGTCGTTGGTGCAATCGAGGCTTTTGTCCGCCCCGGGTTCGACCCTACCCGCCACGACCTGAGCCTGCTCGCCAACGGGAGGTGGGGCTGGATCCACATCCTCCTCCTCGTACTGACCGGCCTGTTGACGGTGGCGGGCGCGATCGGGATGCGGCGGGCGCTGCGCGGCAGCCGGGGAGAAACCTGGGGACCACTACTGATCGGTCTCTACGGCGCGGGCCTGATCGGCGCCGGAGTCTTCGTGGCAGACCCGATGAATGGGTTCCCACCTGGTACGTCGGCGGACGCCAACGCCGTGAGTTGGCACGGCATCCTTCACTTCGTCTGTGGAGGAATAGGGTTCCTCGGGCTGATCTCAGCGTGCTTCGTGTTCGCCAGGCGGTTCGCCGCCCTCGGAGAGCGAGGATGGACGATATTCTCCATGGCGACCGGTGTGCTCTACTTCGCCGCATTCTTCGGGATCGCCTCGGGTTCCCAGCAAGGCGGGGCCGTCCTTACCTTCGTCGTGCTGGCCTTCACAGCTGCGGTGGTGTTAGGCTGGGCGTGGATATCGGCGCTGTCGTTTCGGGTCAGGGACGCCCTGCCCGGCGGATAGCGGGATTCGCTCTTGGAATCATCAATCTTCCCAAGCCTCTCGAAGTTACACTGGATATCCGAGGGTAGAGTATCTGTGTGTCAGCTACGAGAGCAACCGTCTTAAAAGTCAAGGAGTCAGGGCATGAGGACATCTCCAAATAGCACCATCCCTCATCAAGGCGCCTGGGATCGAGAGCAGCTTCCTCATGCACGCCACCAACGCAACCT
>JACDAR010000333.1 GCA_013695335.1 Rubrobacter sp. | reverse complement strand
ACGGAGTGCTACCGCGTTGCACACCGAGGTAGTCTAATGGTTCCTTGTCTGACTCAAGCTCCGCGCTGTAGAGGTCGATTCCCAGATCAAGGAAGGCGTAACCACTTGCGTCCTGCGTGTACTGTGTAGACTTCGACTTTAGTAACTGCACTGCGTCCCCGAACGGGATGCGGGTTATGTCGACTCCAAACAGCTCAAGTGTGACCTCCACGTACCGCGCTGGCGTGACCTCTATGTATTCCACTCGGCTGTCGTCGTCGTAATGGATGATGAGGCCGACGACCTCGCAGTGGTCGGATCGCACCTTGTTCCACGTTTCTTAGAAGAAGCTGGTGTAAACGTAGGTGAAGGCGTGGCCCACCTCATCTTTGTGCATCCCGAAACGGATCGGCCCAACTCCGATCCCCGGGTCAATCACAAAATGGTGCCTAATAGGCGCTAAGTCGAAACGATCTCTTGCTGGGGCCAAAATTCCTTTCCTCTCGGCTTCATAGAGCCTTGAGTTTTAGCTGCCCCACTCGGAACGCAGGATGCTCATAAGGATGGCGTCGTGGAACGCGTCTTCGCGTTTGATCGCCTGCCTCAGCCTTCCCTCTTCGCGGAAGCCTAGCCTCTCGTAGAGCGAGATCGCCGGCTCGTTGAAATCGAAGACGCTCAGGGCGATGCGATGCAATTTTAGATTCCCGAAACCATAGCCAAGAATCGTCTCGATAGCCTCGGCTCCGAAACCCTGGGATCTGTTCTCCGGGCTGCCAATGATTATCGAGAGATCCGCAGACGAGTGGGCCTCGCTGATGTTCATCAGGCTGATAACACCGATGGGATCGGTCGCGTCTTTCCGAAAGATGGCGAAGGTATCGTCGGTTCTGGACATCTCCCGTTCCTCGAAAAGCCTCTGGACAGCCTTCACACCCAGCGGTTTCGAGGTCCAGCTCGACAGCCGCCAGACCTCCGGATCAGAGTACCACTCGCCATATAGCGGGTAGTTTCTGCTCACGTGACGCCGCAGCTCCACGCGCCCGGCTTCGAGCCTCTGAGCTTTGTTCGGTGATTTCACACCACCGAATATATCCGGTTCGGGAACCGGGCGCTATGTTAGAATTCCGCTTTATGAAGGTGATCCCGGATCGTCTAGTTCCCCTCGGTTCCGGCAAGTTCGTCAGGTCAGACAGGATAGTTGCCCTCGTGCCCATCGAGGAGGATCGGGGCAGCGGACGCCGAACCCTTGTCTACGTGGAGAATATTTCCGAGCCACTGGTCGCGGGACGCACCGAGAACACCATCCTCCGCGACATGGTCGGCGCCGAGAGTGGCTCCATCGAGCTGCTCCGCGAGCTTCAGGTCCAGATCGGCCAGGTCAGGCCGCTCCTGAAGTCCTCCATCCGCTCTGAAGCCGGCCTCGACCTCGACCAACTCTCCCGTCGCATCTCGGAGCTGACAGGAGAAGGGGACACCCAGCGGATATTCTAGGGACCGGCTTCTACGACCGTGATCCCCGCGAGGTTGCCGTGGATCTCCTTGGATGCGTCCTCGTCCACGATAGCCCGCAGGGCACAGCCTCAGGCACGATAGTCGAGACGGAGGCGTACCTGTGCATGGACGATCCCGCGTGCCACGCCTACAAAGGCAAGACCATGAGGAACCGTACGATTTTCGAGGGTCCCGGCCTCGCCTACGTTTACCTCATCTATGGCCGCTATCCGCTCATCAACGCGAACTGCGAAGAAGAAGGTAAGGGCAGCGCCGTCCTGATACGCGCGCTCGCCCCGCTGGATGGATCGGACTTGATGAAGGAACGGCGGGGACGCCCGGATCTCTGCACCGGACCGGGAAAGCTCACGCAGGCGCTCGGCATAGACATGTCCCACGACGCCCACGACCTGACGCGGCCCCCACTCACCATCCGTCGCGGAGATCCGCCAGATGGTGAGATAGTGGCGACCACCCGCATCGGTATCAGCCGCGGCGCGGAACTACCTTACCGTTATCTGGTACTCGGCGACCCAAACGTCTCAGTGCGACCGAAGATCATCACCTCCCGCGGCCTGGCCCGTACCGGTTAGGCGCGTTCCGACTAGGCCCGACGCCCGCATTGGCGCGGACCCCGGAAGCCTCTTGTACTTGCGGCCGATCTTCTGGGCTGCGGAGCTGCTCGTCCAGGGACATATCCACGTTCGAGAACTCGCGGACTGGTTTGCCGGCGAGCGTATCCTGCGAGTAGGTGCTGTAGATCTCCGCGGGATTGATCCCCCCCGAAAGGCCGTGCAATTCGCGGGCGTAATCCAGCGTGTACTCCAGCGTCTGCCCACCATCCGCATAGCCCATCCAGATTCCCGTGACCATATACGGCGTGAAGCCTATGAACCACGCGTCGAAGAAATTCTCGCTGGTCCCGGTCTTGCCCGAAACGGGCTGGCCATTAAGCGCCGCTTTCCTGGCGATGCCCTCGGTTACGTCTCCGATCATGATTTTGGTTACCTCGACCGCGATCTCCGGGCTTGTCACCTGCTTGCCCTTGGGATGTTCGGGGGCCTCATAGATG
This sequence comes from Rubrobacter sp., assembly GCA_013695335.1. Lineage (GTDB taxonomy): Bacteria > Actinomycetota > Rubrobacteria > Rubrobacterales > Rubrobacteraceae > JACDGB01. Next base: position 3,717 of record JACDAR010000333.1, on the reverse strand, counting down.
GTCTTCTCACCCTCGTCACCCTTGCTGGTTGTGACCTCGACGATGGTGGTTGGGTTCACCTTCTCTCCGCCGTTGGCTATCGTCGCGTACGCCGTCGCCATGTCCAGAGGCGAGACCTCGTGCGCGCCGAGGGCGATCGAGGGATGGGAATGTTCCCCGAAGTCCGTGGTAATACCGAGTCGGTTGGCCACGTCCGCAACCTTCTCGGGACCGTTCTTCAGGCCCTTGCCGTCGGCGTTCATGACGAGGTCTGTGAAAACCGTGTTGTCAGACCACCACAGCGCTTCTTTCAGGGACATACTGCCGCGCTCGATGCCATCGTAGTTCCTGACGTTCCATTCTTCAGGCTGCTTCAGTCCAACGTCAACCTGATACGTCTTCTTCTCCGAGACGAACTCTGTGTCAGGGTCGATGCCCTGTTCCAGGGCTGCAATCAGGGCGAACGGCTTGAACGAGCTGCCGGGTTGCCTGCGTCCCTGGGTCGCCAGGCTGAACTGGGAATCCTGGTCCCTGTTGCCAAGCATCGTCCTGATAAACCCGGTCTCTGGATCAATGGATACCAGCGCGAGGTCTGGATCGTTGGGATCTGGCAGGTAGCCGTTGGGACCGTACACGATGTCCCGCGCGGATACCTGTGCTTCGAGGTCGAGGGTGGTGTATACGTTGAGACCGCCCTGGTAGACGGTGTTCGCACCGTACTTGTCTATCAATTCACCCTGCACCAACTCGGCGAAGTCGCGGGTTCCAGCCGAACCGTCAAGGCCGGTTTCCACCATCGGCTCGGCCGGCCATTTCTTCGGCATTGGCTCATCCAGGGCATTCGTGTATTCCTGCTCCGTGATGTACCCGGTGTCGAACATCTTTCTGAGTACGAGATCCCGCTGATCCCGCGCCGCGTCCACATCAACGCCGAGCGTCGATGGTGACCATAGAAGCCCGACGAGCGTCGCAGACTCTGCGACCGTGAGATCCTGCACCGATTTGTTGAAGTACGTCTCGGACGCGGCGGCAACCCCGTAAGCGTTGCTGCCGAAGTACACGGTGTTCAGGTAATCCACCAGGATGTCGTCCTTATCGTCGTTCTTGCGTTCTATCTCCACGGCGATGAGGGCTTCCTTGATCTTGCGCGTGATGGAACGGTCCTGCGAGAGATATGCGTTCCTGACGTATTGCTGTGTGATGGTGCTCGCGCCTTCCACTGCCTCGCCCGCGCGAATATCCACGTAAAGGGCGCGCATGATGCCCCACACGTCCACGCCGCCGTGCGTCCTGAAGCGTTCGTCCTCCTTGGCGACCACAGCGTTTAGTACGCTCAGGGGCATCTCGTCCTTCGAGGCGGTCTCGTGGTTCTGGCCCTGGAAGAGGGTCCCGATCACACGCCTCGAACCATCGGTCTCCCCGAGCGGCGCCGAGTAGATGTAAGTTGGGTGAGTCGAGATGCGCCCCGCCTCTTTCAGGCCATTCACCACCTCCACGACCCCGAGATACCCACCCGCGGCGAAGCTCACGGCGGCGACCGCCACGCAGAGGAAAAAGACCCCGATTCCAAGCAGGATTCTGGACTTCAGGGATCTGGATTTACCATGCCGCTTGCCGGACCCGAAAGGCAACCAGGCACGGTTGCTCGAATCCGGGCCTCGGGCATCCTTCGCCCCTCTTGTCCGGGAGGTTCGGGCCATGGGGGCCGTATAGTACACTAGCCGCCTGAACGTTACATTCGAGTTGCGAAGAGGTTACTCAAAGTCAATGGATGACCACCCGAAACTGGCCCGAATCTACGATATTGCCGTCGACGCGGTCCCTCGTGATGAGCTTGACCGCCGTCTGCGGAGCGGCGAGACTCTCAGGGTCAAGCTGGGGATCGATCCCACAGCCCCCGATATACATCTCGGGTTCGCGGTGGTCCTCAAGAAGCTCAGGGCGTTTCAGGATCTCGGTCACACGGCTGTGCTCGTTGTCGGGGACTACACGGCCAGGGTAGGGGACCCGTCCGGGAGATCCAAGACTCGTCCCATCCTCTCGCCGGAGGAGATCGACGCGAACACCCGCACGTACCTGGATCAGGCGTATCTGGTACTCGACAGGGAGAGGACGGAAGTACGGCGGAATTCGGAGTGGCTAGCCCCCCTAGCCCTTGCCGACATAATCGGCCTCACCCGTTCGACCACCGTGGCCCGAATATTGGAGCGCGATGACTTCAGCAAACGCTTCGCCGCCAGGGACGCCATCTCGCTCACCGAGCTACTCTATCCACTTATGCAGGCTTACGACTCGGTAGCCATAGACGCCGACGTGGAACTCGGGGGCACGGATCAACTCTACAACCTGCTAATGGGCCGCCACGTCATGGAGTACTACGGAAAGACTCCCCAGTGCGTGCTAACCACCCCGCTCCTCGTCGGCACGGATGGCGAGAAGAAGATGAGCAAATCCCTCGGCAACTACATAGGCGTCACCGACCCGCCCGGCGACATGTTCGGTAAGACCATGAGCATCCCGGATCAACTGATGCCCGAGTACTATCGTTTGATCCTTGATCGCGAACCACCCGAGACGCCACCCGTGCAGCAGAAGCGTGAACTCGCCCGCTCCATAGCGCGCGCCTTCCACGGAGAAGAATTCGTGGCAGCCGCCGAGAAACACTTCGACACCGTCACAGGACGCGGCGTCCCGGACGACGCCCCTGAGATATCCCTGTCGCCTGGCGGGGAGATCTGGATAGTAGACCTCATCAGCAAAGCTGGCTTCGCCAAAACCAACGGGGAAGCCAGGCGGCTCATCCGCGGTGGCGCCGTGCGGGTTGGCGGGGAAGTAGTAAAGGATGAGCAACTCTCCCTGAAGACCGGGGATCTGGAAGGCAGCGTTCTTCAGGTTGGCAAGCGCCGTTACGCGCGCCTCGTGGTCACCGCGTAGTCGATCTGCCGAGACAATATTTCTGGAAGTCCTTGACCTTTCTCGCAACCCGGCTACAATGGCCGTCGCCGATCTTCGGATTGGCTCAGTTAGTAAGATGAGAAACCACGAAAACAGAGTCCGTGACGGATTGACACCCAATCGGCAGGTGGTATACTCCTCAAGCTGATGTTGGAGGACGACTTGACAACCAAGATGGGGTACAAAAGGTAAGCCTCCCCGCAAACGTGGGAGTACTCACCGGGCCCGCCGCAAGGTGGGCGTTTTAGTCCCAAGAGGTTGAGTCCTCCGCAAGCTCCGCCGAGAGGCGAGGAGCCTGTGGCCTTGAAAACTGAATAGCAGCGAAAGACCAAGTAGTGATAGGTGAACCCGTCATTACGCCGAGGTTGACTCTTCGCGATCCGAGAGTGTAATGCGGATCGCCAAGCGGGTGGCGCCCGCACCAACCATTACTGAAAGGCGCTTCGGCGCCAGAAAGTATAGTTCGGAGAGTTTGATCTTGGCTCAGGACGAACGCTGACGGCGTGCTTTAGACATGCAAGTCGAACGAGAACACCCTTCGGGGCCAGTAAAGTGGCGAACGGGTGAGTAACACGTGGGCAACCTGCCCCTCGCAGGGGGACAACCGGAGGAAACTCCGGCTAATACCCCGTAAGCTCTCGGGATCGAGTGACCCCGGGAGGAAAGGTAGCTTCGGCCATCCGGCGAGGGATGGGCCCGCGGTACATTAGCTAGTTGGTGGGGTAACGGCCCACCAAGGCGACGATGTATAGCTGGTCTGAGAGGATGATCAGCCACACTGGG
>JACDAR010000332.1 GCA_013695335.1 Rubrobacter sp. | reverse complement strand
ACTATTTACAGCCTGCGGTGGCGAAGGCTCGGCGGATAGCTCATCCGGGGCTTCGTCGAACCAACAGGCATCCGCATCGTCCGCATCGCAATCGTCCCGGTCCGCATCTTCGGAGGCCACGATGGGCGAGACGACTTCTGGACGGATGGAGTCCGGCGAGAAGGCGGAGCTTGCGCGGGCGAAGGTCGGGCCGAATGAGATATCCAACATGCTTCCGGCAGGTGGAAAGCAACCAGACCCGCCGCAACCGCTGCCGGAAGATCCACCGGATGGAATACAGGTATATCCCGCGACCACGAATCGGACGCTGGAGCGGCCCATAGACTACGACCGCCATCCGCCTACCAACGGCGACCACGATCCACTGTGGCAGAACTGCGGCTACTATCCCGAACCCATCAAGGACAGGCATGCCGTCCACAGCCTGGATCACGGTGTAGTCTGGATCACCTACCAGCCCGACCTTCCAGCCGCGCAGGTGGACGAACTTCGTTCCTACGGCGGTGAGCGCTACGTCATAGTCAGTCCGTATCCCGGCCAGGACGCGCCTGTGATCGCCACCTCATGGCGGGTCCAGTTGAAGCTCGACGGGGCGGAAGATACCAGGCTGCGGCAGTTTGTTGACCAGTTCCGCATCTCCGAGATCTCACCGCTCTCCGGTAACAAGTGCGTTGGTGGCGTCGGTAGGCCCGAATAGGCGCCTTCCAAACTCTATTGCACTAGCGAACCATAGCTGATATGCAAGCGTCGGAGCAGGGAAGACCGTGCGAGATCTGTACTACAAGAGCGCATGGTTTGATCCAAATTCTGGTGAGGATCGGGGTATTTGCGCTTGAAGCTAATAGCGCGTCGCGCTATGTTTTAATCGTGATCAAGAGTTTCGCTGACAAGGAGACTAAGAAATTGTGGGACGGCCGCAAGTCAAGGGCCGTTCCCCAACAACTGCGGGAACGCGCGGAAGCGAAACTCTTATCTATAGACGCGGCCACCAATGAAGAGGAACTGAGACGACCGCTGAGTAACCGACTACATAAGCTAGGCGGTGATCGTGGGGGGCAATGGTCGATCAGCATCGACATGCAGTATCGAGTGTGTTTCTTCTTTGAGGATGGCGACGCCCATAACGTAGAAATCGCCGATTATCATTGAAGGAGGTGATTGTTTTGACGCCAAGAGTACATCCGCCGATGACTCCCGGACGATACTTGCAGTTGGAGTTCCTGGAACCACTTGGCATAACGCCTTACGCTTTGGCAAAGGCTATCAGGGTGGACCCTACGAGAATCTACAAGATTGTCTCAGGGGAGCGCGAGATTACCGCTGACACGGCAACGAGATTGGGCCGACTTTTTGGGACTAGCGCCCGGTACTGGCTCAATATTCAGAACCGTTACGACTTGGCGCTTGTCGAGGAGAGATCTGGTGAAGAGATAGAGCGTGATGTGCAGCCGCATATCGCTCCCTGAAAACATAAATTCAGGAGGTATACGTATTGTTCCATCGCTGACCACCTAACCGCGATTGCCCGATAAAGCCCTCGGCCTTGCTCGGGGGCTTTTCGATCGGAAGTGCGGGCGCGGTAGAAATGGTAGGAAAATCGCAGGCGGTTCATCGGCACTACTACCAGGAAGAAGATCACAGCCGCGATGATGAGGAGCGAGATCACCGCGTTTATGAACTCTCCGATGCGGAAGACGCTGTTGTTGATCTCGAAGGTGATGCCAGAGAAATCAGGCTATCCGCCTATCGCGGCGATCAAAGGCGTAATGAGATCCTCGACCAGCGAGGTGATGAGGACAGCGAAAGCCAGACCTATCACCACGGCGACCGCCAGATCCACCAGATTTCCCCTGAGAAGAAAGTCCCTGAACTCCCTTATCATGCTCTCCACCCTCCATTTTTCACCTGCACCGGGCGACTCGCAGGATAAGGCTAAGTTGGTTGCATGTACCTGTCAACATGCCTGTGTCCGGCCGCCGGAGAACCTATCCGGCGCTGGATTCAGGTACGTCGCGCTTCTCGCCGGACAGCTTCTCCACGGCTTTGACGAGGTCGCCCATGCCCCTGTGGCGGGTGAAGCGGCCGTCGCGGTAGATGAAAGGATTGAGGAGCCAGCTCGTCTCGTATGATTCTCCGTCGAGGGCCTTGTAGCGGGTGGTAACCCTGATGCCCTTCTTCAAGCCCTTCTGTTCCAGAAACGGAAGGAGGGATTCCAGGTGGTCCCAGTATGTAGAGATCTCACCGTTCGGTGGAAGGAAATCCAGGCCGTCCGTGAAGTAGGGGAGGTTGGAGATCACGAACCCGTTGGAGCTCTCCACGGGCGCCGAGAACTCGAACGTTATATCTCTAGCCGCGCCCTGGCTGACGTTCCTGATGACGATGTTGACCTCGGGGAGGCTCTCGTAGTCGTCGTCCACGATCACCTGCGGACGGCCCATGGCCATGCGCTGCGCCCGCATCTCATCCAGCGTCCGCTGACTTACCCGCCAGGTGACGTAGTACCCGATGGCGAGCACGATGACAAAGAGCGTGTTGGTGATGGCTGTAATTATCGCGGCGAGGGTCGCTACGTCCATATCCATACCCTATATGACATCACCCTCGAGTTTCAGAAGCCGGGGATCGGGACTTCCTCGAACTCTTCCCGATTCGCGCCGCAATCGGGGCATTTCTCCGGCAACTCGCCTTCGACACGGTAGCCGCAGTTCGTGCAGGCCCAGTTCAGCGGCACGGCTTCGCCCCCGGGATCTTCGTGTCCTCCAGCGTTCGGCTCACCTGGCATGGGCTGCTCCTTCCAACGGTGTCGATGTTCGAGTATGGATTATTCCCGTTTGGGAGGTTCCGAACACGGCCCTTGCTACGGCTTGAATCCGGGTACACAGCGGATATCCTACGCAGCGGACGGAGGATGGACCAGACCCGCGTTGCTCGGAGGCGTTAGTGCAGGAAACGTTCCAAAACATAGTCATAGAAGACGTTTATCCGGAGCTGGACTGCGGACGCTATCCGGTGAAGCGCGAGGTCGGCGACCGCCTGGAGGTCTGGGCTGACATCTTCAAGGAGGGGCACGACGTTGTCTCAGCCGTCCTCAAACACCGCGAAGAGGGCGAAAGCGCCTGGTCCGAGACCCAGATGCGCCTCTTCGAGAACGACCGCTGGAACGCCGCCTTCGACCTGCCGAAGAACACCCGCTACGAGTACGCCATCGAAGCCTGGCACGACGAGTTCGCCACCTGGCGCCGCGACATCGGCAAGAAGGTCGAGGCCGGCCAGAACGTCTCCCTGGAGCTGACGGAGGGACGCGGCATCGTCAAGGGCGCCCACGAGAGATCCAAAGACAAACGCCTTGCCTCCACACTGACAACCTTCGAGGAAGCGGACTACGCAGAGCGGCTTGCCCTGCTGCGCTCCGCCGAGGTCGCCAGCCTCATGGCGGCGAATCCGGATCGCTCACGCTCCACGGTTACCAGGACGCTGCTGGTGACCGTGGATCGGGAAAGGGCGCGTTACGGGGCATGGTACGAGATGTTCCACCGTTCCCAGGGGACGGCGCCGGACAAGAGCGCCACCTTCGCGGATATGGAGAAACGCCTGCCCGAGATCGAGGATCTCGGCTTCGACGTTATATATCTCGTCCCGATCCACCCGATCGGGACCACTAACCGCAAGGGCAGGAACAATGCCGTCTTCGCCGGACCCGTGGACCCCGGCAGCCCGTACGGCATCGGGAGCGCGGAAGGCGGACACAAGGCTGTTCATCCGGATCTCGGGACGCTGGAGGAATTCCGGGGCTTCGTGGGGGCGACGCGGGAGCGCGGGATGGAGGTGGCGCTGGACTTTGCCATCCAGGCGTCGCCTGACCATCCGTATATAAAGGAGCATCCCGAGTGGTTCAGGTTCCGCCCCGACGGGACCATCAAGTTCGCGGAGAACCCGCCGAAGAAATACCAGGACATCGTGAACGTAGACTGGGAGTCTGAGGACTGGGAGGGGCTGTGGCGCGAGTGGCGCGACGTGCTGCTCTTCTGGGTCGAGCAGGGCGTCAAGATCTTCCGGGTGGATAACCCGCACACCAAGCCGTTCGCGTTCTGGGAGTGGGCCATCCGCGAGGTGCAGAAGGACCACCCAGAGGTGATCTTCCTTTCAGAAGCTTTCACGCGCCCCAAGGTGATGCGGAACCTCGCCAAGCTGGGCTTCACCCAGAGCTACACGTACTTCACGTGGCGCAACCACAAACATGAGATCATCGAGTACCTCACGGAGCTTACGAAGGACTGGCCGAAGGAGTACATGCGCCCCAACTTCTTCGCCAACACCCACGACATCCTGCCGCACATCCTCCAGTTCGGCGGGCGTCCTGCGTTCATCATGCGGCTGGTGCTGGCCGCAACGCTCTCGCCCACCTACGGGATCTACAATGGCTACGAACTTTGCGAGAACACCCCGCGCGGAGAGCGCGGGACTACCGTCTACTACCAGGACTCAGAGGTCTACGAGTACAAGGTCTGGGACTGGAACAGGCCGGGCAACATCAAGGACTACGTGAGGCGGGTAAACGAGATCCGTCGGGAAAACGTCGCCCTGCAGGAACTGACCAACCTGGAGTTCCACGAGGCGTGGGACGACAACGTTCTCTTCTACGGCAAGAAGACAGGGGATAACGCAGTGTTCGTGGCGGCGAACCTCGATCCGCACAACGCGCACGATTCCCACGTCCGGTTCCCGCTCTGGGATCTCGGGATAGCCGAGGACGAGCCGTATATCGTCGAGGAGCTTCTGTCTGGGCGAAAGATGCAGGCGACGGGGAGTCTTTTCTGGGTCAGGCTCGCGCCGCAGGCCCCGGTCGAGATCTTCCGCATGGAAAAAGCCAGTACCGTGAACGACGGGATGGATGCGTGATGGCGGAGGTCTCGAATAATTCCGCCAAGATGCCAGAGGAGCAGCCGGAACGACCGGAATCCCTCTGGTACAAGGACGCCATCATCTACCAGCTCCATGTCAAGGCGTTCTTCGATTCGGATAACAACGGCATAGGAGATTTCAAGGGCCTCAAAGACCGTCTGGAGTACATAAAGGATCTCGGGGTCACGGCGATCTGGGTGATGCCCTTCTACCCTTCGCCGCAGCGCGATGACGGCTACGATATCTCAGAGTACAAGGGCGTCCACGAGGATTACGGAACCGGCAGGGATTTCCGGGCCTTTGTCCGCAAGGCCCACGAACTCGGCCTCAAGGTAATAACGGAGCTGGTCATCAACCACACCTCGGACCAGCACGCCTGGTTCCAGCGCGCCCGCAAAGCCCCGAAAGGCAGCGCGAGGCGTAATTTCTACGTCTGGAACGACGACCGTAACCGTTACGAGGACACGCGCATCATCTTCACCGACACCGAGACATCCAACTGGACCTGGGACGAGGAGGCGCAGCAGTACTTCTGGCATCGCTTCTTCAGCCACCAGCCAGACCTCAACCTGGACAATCCGCAGGTGTTCAAGGCCATAATGGGCGTAATGCGCTTCTGGCTCGACGCCGGCGTTGACGGCTTGAGGCTCGACGCCATTCCGTATCTGATCGAACGCGAAGGCACGGACAACGAGAACCTCCCCGAGACCCACGATGTCCTGAAGCGGATGCGGGCGGAGATGGACGAGCGGTACAGGGACAGGCTGTTTCTGGCCGAGGCGAACCAGTGGCCCGAGGACGTGCTGCCCTATTTCGGGGATGGGGACGAGTGCCACATGGCTTTCCACTTCCCGCTCATGCCCCGCATCTACATGGCCGTGGCCCAGGAAGACAGGCATCCGCTCGTGGAGATAATGTCCCAGACCCCCGAGATCCCGGACAACTGCCAGTGGGCGATCTTTCTGCGAAATCACGACGAGCTCACCTTGGAGATGGTCACGGATCGCGAGCGGGACTACATGTACCAGACCTACGCCAACGACCCCAGGATGCGCATAAACATCGGCATCAGGCGCAGGCTCGCGCCCCTGATGGAGAACGACAGGCCCCGCATAGAGCTTCTGAACAGCCTGCTCTTCTCCATGCCCGGAACGCCCATCATCTACTACGGCGACGAGCTCGGTATGGGCGACAACGTGTTCCTCGGCGACCGCGACGCCGTGCGCACCCCGATGCAGTGGACGCCAGACAGGAACGCCGGGTTCTCGCGCACGGACCCAGCCAGACTCTATCTTCCGCCCATCATGGACCCCGTCTACGGCTACGAGTCCGTGAACGCGGAGGCCCAGAGCCGCAACCCCGGTTCGCTGCTTAACTGGATGAAGCGCATCATAGCCGTGCGCAGGACGCACAAGGCGCTCGGGCGCGGGACGCTTGGGTTTCTGCATCCGGGAAACCGCAAGGTGCTTGCGTACCTGCGCGAGCACGAGGACGAGTCAATATTGTGCGTGGCCAATTTGTCGCGTTCGGCCCAGCCTGTGGAGTTGGATCTCTCGCGCTTCCGTGGCAGGGTTCCTGTGGAGTTGATGGGCGGGTCTAGCTTCCCACCGCTGGGAGAGTTGCCGTACCTGCTCACGTTGCCTGGTCACAGTTTCTACTGGTTCAGGCTGGCCACCGAGGCTGCGGCCCCGAGCTGGCACGAGGAGAGCCCGCCGGTCTCCGAGCTGCCAGTGGTGGTGCTGCCAGCCGGACGCGAGACCGCCCGCAACGCCCACCATGCCCCCCTGCGTCTGCCCTCGCGCCAGGTCTCCCTGCTTGAGAAAGAGGCGCTGCCGAACTTCCTCGGCGTCAGGCGCTGGTTCGGGGCCAAGGGGGCGAACATCTCTCGCACGGAGGTAGTAGCTCGCACCGAGATGGGCCGACAGTCTGTCCTGACGCTCGTGCGCGTGGAGACCGGAGACGGCGATGGTTCGCAGACGTACTTTCTGCCGCTCTCCGCCGCGTGGGAAGACGAGAGGGAGGACGGCATCTCGGGCCTCGGCGCCTCCGCCGTAGCCAAACTCCGCCGCCGCGCGCGGGTTGGCGTACTCTACGACGCGATGGCCGACGAAGAATTCTGCCGCAGCCTGCTCGCGGCGATGAGTGACGAACGTGAGATCGGGATGGGGGAAGGAAGAATCCGCTTCACGAAAACCAGTTCCTTCGAAGGGATGCTCGACGATGAAGACCCGTCCGAGGTCACGGTTCGTCGCGCCGGGGTGGAGCAGAGCAACACGTCGGTGATCCTGGGCGAAAGGATGGTCCTGAAGGCGTACCGGCGCCTGCACGAAGGCACGAACCCCGAGCTGGAGATCGGCCGCCATCTCACCGAAGTCGTTGGCTTCGGAAACACGCCGCCGCTCGGCGGGGCGATCGAGTACGTCGGGCCTGACGGTGAGCCCATCACCCTCGCCGTGTTGCAGGGTTTCGTCTCCAATCAGGGCGACGGCTGGTCGTACACCCTGGATTACCTCGACCGCTATCTCCAGGATCGCCTCGTGACCACCTGGCGGCTGGGGGACGACGAGGAGGACGCGAACGAGTTCGATGCGCGGGAGTCGTACTTTGCGAGCCTCATGCACACCCTGGGGCTGCGAACCGGCGAAATGCACGAAGCCTTCGCCGTTCCCACTGAAGACCCGGCATTCGCCCCAGAGACGGCATCAGGGGAGGAAGTGCGGGCCTGGGTCGAGGCGGTCCTCGACGACGTGCGGCTCACCCTGACCACGCTAGAGAAGCGAAGGGACGGGCTGCCTGAAGAGATACGCCCTGACGCAGACAGGCTGCTCGGTATGGAGGCGCGGATATTCGACCGCCTCGAAGCCGTCGCTGGCGTGGGGCTTGGAACCATAGAAAGCCGCCTGCACGGCGACTACCATCTGGGTCAGGTCCTCGTGTCCGGCAACGACTTCCAGATCATAGACTTCGAGGGGGAGCCAGCCCGCCCGCTCGCGGAGAGGCGGCTGAAGCATTCTCCCCTGCGCGACGTTGCGGGGATGCTCAGGTCCTTCGACTACGCTGCCCGCTCCGCGATGCGCAACCTCAGCACCGAGCGCGCGGATCAAAGGGAGACCCTCGAACCGCTGGTGCGCGAGTGGGAGCGTCGCACGCGGGCCGCGTTCCTGGATGGATACGCCGAGGGCACCCGCAACTCCCCGTATCCGAGGGGCGCTATGCGCCCCCTGGTCGAGTTGTTCACGCTGGAGAAGGCGCTGTACGAGGTACGCTACGAGTTGGACAACCGCCCGGATTGGGTAGGCATACCGGTGAAGGGCATACTTGACCTCCTGGAAGCCCCGGAAGGAGAGGACGAAACATGATCCGCAACCAGGACTTCCAGATGGTGGCTGCCGGAGACCATCCCGACCCGTTCTCCGTACTCGGAATGCACGAGGAGGACGGCAGCCTCGTCGTGCGGGCCTTCCTGCCTGACGCAAGCTCCGTCGAAGCAGTCTCGGCCGATGGAAAGTCCCTCGGGGATTTGGATCCCGTGCATCAGGACGCCTTCTTCGCCGGTCCTGTCACCGAGCGTACTTCGTACCGCCTGCGGGTGACGTGGAGGTCTGGTGAAACGGCGGAGATCGAAGACCCTTACCGTTTCCCTTCGCTTTTGGGGGAGACGGATCTCTACCTCTTCGGTGAGGGCAACCACCATCGCCTGTACGAGAAGCTCGGGGCGCACGTGACCGAAGTGGATGGCGTCGCGGGGACCGTTTTTGCTGTGTGGGCCCCAAACGCGCGGCGCGTCTCGGTCGTCGGCGAATTCAACTTCTGGGACGGTCGAAGGCACGCGATGCGCAAGCATCCTGGCGGGGTATGGGAGATCTTCATCCCTGGAGTAGGTGATGGCGCGGTTTACAAGTACGAGATCAAAGGCCAGAACGGCGATTTCATGCCCCTGAAGGCTGACCCGTTCGGCTTCAGCGCGGAGAAACTGCCAGGCACGGCATCCGTCGTTCACGACCTCTCGAATTACGAGTGGGAAGACGCCGATTGGATGCAGAACCGTGCGCAGCGAAACGCCCTCGACGCCCCGATGTCCACATACGAGGTCCACCTCGGCTCGTGGCGGCGCAACGAGGACGGCTCATACTACACGTACCGCCAGCTCGCCGAAGAGCTTGTACCTTACGTCGTGGACCTCGGCTACACCCACGTCGAGTTCCTGCCACCGACGGAGCATCCGTTCGACGGGTCGTGGGGCTACCAGCCCCTCGGTCTCTTCGCCCCGACGAGCCGCTTCGGGACTCCTGACGATTTCAAGACGTTGGTTGACGCTTTTCACCTGGCTGGGATAGCGGTGATCATGGACTGGGTTCCCGCCCATTTCCCGGAGGACTCGCACGGGCTCGCCCTCTTCGACGGCACTCACCTCTACGATCACGCCGACCCCAGGCAGGGCCGCCACCCTGACTGGGGCACGCTGGTCTTCAACTACGGCCGCCCCGAGGTCCGCAACTACCTGACCGCCAACGCCCTCTTCTGGTGCGGGGAGTACCACATAGACGGCCTGCGGGTGGACGCCGTTGCCTCGATGCTGTACCTGGATTACTCGCGCGAGGAGGGACAGTGGGTCCCGAACGAGCGCGGCGGCAACGAGAACCCCGAGGCCATATCCTTCCTCCAACGTACCAACGAGCTGGTCTACGAGCACGCACCAGGCGCCGTGACCATCGCCGAGGAGTCCACCGCCTGGCCGATGGTGAGCCGTCCGACGTACATGGGCGGCCTCGGCTTCGGATACAAGTGGAACATGGGCTGGATGCACGACTCCCTCGAGTACATGCAGGAAGACCCCATAAACCGCTCCTACCACCACGACAGGCTAACCTTCTCGCTCGTCTACGCCTTCAACGAGAACTTCGTGCTGCCGCTCTCCCACGACGAGGTGGTCCACGGCAAGGGTTCCCTCATAAACAAGATGAGCGGCGACGAGTGGCGCAAGTTCGCCAACCTCCGCGCCTACTACGGCTTTACCTACGCCCATCCCGGCAAGAGCCTGCTCTTCATGGGCGGGGAGTTGGCCCAGAGCCGCGAGTGGAACCACGACACCCAGCTCGACTGGAGCCTCCTCGACAACGAAAACAACGCAGGGGTGCAGGCCCTGATCCGGGACCTCAACACCGTATACAAGAAGACGCCGGCCCTGCACGAGGTGGACTTCGAGCCGGATGGGTTCGAGTGGCTCGGCGGGGGGGACAGGCAGAACAGCGTGGTATCTTTCATGCGCCGGGCAAAAGACCCGGAGGACTTCGTAGTCGTGGTGAGCAACTT
>JACDAR010000317.1 GCA_013695335.1 Rubrobacter sp. | reverse complement strand
TCGGCATCGTCTCGGCCATCACGGGCCTGAGCCGCATACAGGTAGGTTTCACGGGCAGCGCCGGTCATGCCGGGACCGTGCCGATGGATGGCAGAAAAGACGCCCTGTGCGCCGCGGCAGAGTTCGTGCTCGAAGCGGAGGCTGCTGCGAAGGCGGAGCCGGGTTCGGTGGCTACGGTAGGGGAGATCTCCGCCCTTCCCGGCGCGGGCAACGTGATACCGGGGCGTGTGGATCTCTCCCTCGATGTCCGCCACGGTGACGATACAGTTCGCGGACGACTTCGGGACCATCTCGAGAAGCGTGCCGGTGAGATAGCGGCGGGACGAGGATGCGATGTGAACTGGCAGGTGCGCCAGGAGAGCGTGGCCGTTTCGGCGGACCCTCACCTGGTTGGGTTGCTCTCTACGGCCATCAAAGATGCGGGCGTCGAGGCGCTGCAGTTGCCGAGCGGAGCGGGCCACGACGCCGCACAGATGGCTTCTATCTGCCCCGTCTCCATGATGTTCGTGCGGTGCAAAGACGGCGTCAGCCACAACCCTGCTGAATCGGTCGAAGAAGAGGACGTGGCGGTGGCGATAGACGTGATGGGCCGGTTCCTCGGGCTCGTCGCGGAGGAGAGGAGGGGAAGATGAGCGACCTTCGCATCACGGCCGGGCCGTACGAGTTTTTCGCATGTTGGGAGCGGGAGAAGAGCCCGGAGACTTGCGAGGCATTCGAGAAACTCTTGCCTTATCGCCAGAAGATCATCCACGTCAGGTGGAGCGGGGAGGCGTGTTGGATCCCCCTCGGAGATTATGATCTCGGCGTTGGCTTCGAGGATGCGACGAGCTATCCGCAGGCCGGTGAGATTCTCTTCTATCCAGGGGGATACTCGGAGACCGAGATCCTGCTTCCGTACTACGGCACCCACTTCAAGAGCAAGCTCGGAACCCTCGCAGGAAACCATTTCCTCACCATCATCGAAGGCAACGAGAACCTGCGTCCGCTAGGTGAATTGGTTCTGTGGGAAGGCGCGCAGGCTATCATCTTCGAGCGTGCATAACGTCTGAATAACCAGCGGCCTGGGTAAACTCGGGGACGACAGATTTCTACAGGATCAATGGAAGGAGATTCTGATGGAACTACGCAAGCTGGGAGATCAGGGGCTCGAAGTATCCGCAATAGGTCTCGGTTGCATGGGGATGAGCGAGTTCTATGGGACGGGTGACGAGGGCGAATCCATAGCCACCATCCACCGCGCCCTTGATCTCGGGGTCAACTTCATAGACACGGCTGACATTTATGGCCCCTTCACCAACGAAAAACTCGTCGGCAAGGCCATAGCGGACAGGCGAGATGAGGCCGTGCTCGCCACCAAGTTCGGCAACGTGCGCGGCGAGGACGGCACCTTCGAGGGCGTTCGTGGCGACGCGGAGTACGTGAGGAGCGCCTGCGATGAGTCCTTGCAACGTCTGGGCCTGGATCACATAGACCTCTACTACCAGCACCGCGTTGACCCTGACACGCCCATCGAGGAGACGGTCGGGGCGATGAAGGAACTGGTCGAGGCCGGCAAGGTGCGCTACCTCGGGCTATCCGAGGCCGGGATCGAGACGATCCGCAAGGCGAACGCGGTCCATCCCATAAGTGCGCTCCAGTCCGAGTACTCGCTGTTCACCAGAGATGTGGAGGATGAGACACTACCCGCGATCCGGAACCTCGGCATCGGCTTCGTCCCGTACAGCCCGCTCGGACGTGGCTTCCTGACAGGCGCATGGAAGAGCGCGGCAGACCTGCCGGATGACGACACCCGCGCCGCCCGTTTCCCGCGTTTCTCCGAAGAGAACTTCGACCGGAACCTGGAGCTTGCCGGGCGCGTACGCGAGATCGCCGAGGAGAAGAACGTGACGCCGGGGCAACTCGCCCTCGCCTGGCTCCTGAGCCGGGGCGGCGACATCGTGCCCATCCCAGGCACCAAGCGCCGCGAGCGTCTGGAGGAGAACGCGGGAGCTTCCGGCGTTACGCTCACCGACGATGACCTGGCGCGCATCGAGGAGGCCATGCCTCGTGGGGCGGTCTCCGGGGAACGTTATCCGGAGCAACAGATGCGGGCCGTGGGCCGGTAGAGAGGAGGGCGATATGTCCGGCGTGGAGCATATTTCGCGCAAGGGGAGTGGGGTGCCCGTGAGTTGGTTCCCGGTCCCTGATGAGTCGGAGTTGCCGGAGGACTTGCGGGGGCTCTTCAGGAAGGCGCGGGAGAAGATCGGGTTCGTCCCCAATGTCTTCCGGGCTTACTCTTTCCGCCCCGACAGGCTGCGAGCATGGTTTGCCCACTACCGCCAGCTCCACGAGGAGACCGAAAACCTGGACGGGGCGGAGCGAGAGATGATCGCCGTCGTAGTCTCCATGAAAAACGGCTGCCTGTACTGCCTGGTCGCCCACGGCGCCGCCCTGCGCGAAGCCCTCGGAGACCCCATCCTGGCCGACCGCATCACCCTCGACCACCACCGCGCCGGCCTCGATGAACGCCGTACCGCCATCCTCGACT
>JACDAR010000269.1 GCA_013695335.1 Rubrobacter sp. | reverse complement strand
GCCAACCGCAGCGGGTAGTGGTCGTTTAGCAACTCGGCCAGGCTCCTCGCCCGCAGCAGGTTCAGGCGCCCGTCTTCCCCGGACAGGGCGACGGCCCCCTCCTCCGTGGCCGGGTCGAAGCCGCCGTGGCCTATGAAGTGGAAGACGTGCCACTCCCCGAGCCGCATACTGCGCTGGAGGTGTCGCCAGGTCTGCCCCTCCAGCCAGGTCAACTCCACCAACCCGTTCGTCCGCAACCCCCTCAGTGCCTCCTCCACGAGTCGCTTCTCGTGCTCCACATCCAGCGGCTGAAGCCCCTGGGGACTGGTCACCATCCCCAGAACTCTTAGCGGGGGGCTTACGCGCAAAGGCTCCGCAGCTTCGGGGAGATCCAGGTACCGCACGAGCGGCGTCTTGGAGGAGAGGGAAGGATACCGGTCGCGCTCCGCATCGTAGAGGAACTCCCAGGGCAGAACCGCAAGCTCGGGCGGCCGGATGCGCAGCTTCAGACGCAATCCCCTGTTTTGCCGCCGCGCTTCCCGCAGGCTCACCTCGTAGCGGGTGCGAACGTCGCCCACCATGAGCGCCTCGAAGAGGCTCCGGCCGAAGTCCTGCACGGTCTGCTCTTCGGCCGAAGCAATGCGCCGCCGCGTCCCGCCAGAGCGGAGAAGTGATATCTCAAGCGCCTGCAGCCTGTTTCCTAGTTCCCACTCGTCGAAGGGGAACTTCATCTCCCCCAGCGCCCCCCCCGCCGGCGAACGAACGGCGACGGGGTACTCCCGGGGACCGCCCTCGCGGATCTCCAGCTCGAAGTCGAGGTAATCCCAGGGATCCACCCCCGAACCGCTCTTCCCTTCCATCCTTCTTCTCCACCCCTTCAAGACAGCAAAGCCAGTGTACGCCCACTATGCATCAATCGATACTATCGTGAGACAGCGGGACATCTTTTTCGGTTGTCACGAGCCTGTATAGTGGGACCGGATGAATCGGCGATGAATCGGCAAGACCGCAGGGTTACTCCTGGCTCTTCCTCCACGTCATGGTGACCTTGAAGTTGGCTGTGGCGCTCGCCGCCGCCAGCACGGCCCCAGCCTCGGCGCTCAGGAGCAGCCCGAACTCCACCTGTATTTCGTCTGGCGGTTCTATGGCCGAGTCGCCTATCTCACGGAGCTGGCCGATCAGGCCTGATGCGATAGGCCGGGTCTTCTCCAGCGCGTCCTCGAAGGAGGTCTGCGCTCGCTCTACAACCGCCGACGTGGACAGGCCGCGCCGCGTCCCGCCTCCCAGCGACAGATCCTCGACCTCAACAAAGATCGAGTCTCCATCCTCCAAGGGGAACTCCACCAGACGCCTCATCCCAGCCTCCTCGCAATAATCGTTGCCTTGTCCTACTTTACATCAAAGCGCGGTGATGCCGCACCCACGTGTGACGGCGGCAAGCGGCTTGCCAGGCTCTTTGGATTCATCCACAATTCATTGCTACCTGCTCTCATCGGGAGCGTGTGGCGGGAGATGTCCGGCGGCCTGAAGGAAGGATCTAGATGATGCCCCTTTCCCTGTTCTCTCAGTTATTCAACCGGGCTGCCGAGGCCCTCGACCGGAAGTTCCGGTGGCACAAACTGCCGCTCCCGCTCGCCCTCCTCACGCTCGTGGGCCTGCGTATGAGACTGCGGGAGAGCAACCTGCACGATACTTCTCCGGCATCATCAGAGAGACCGCCAGCACCCGAGGATGGCCGCCACCTGACCGCGCGCACCGTGGACGGCACTTACAACGACCTGGATAACCCCGCGATGGGGAGCGCAGGCACGCGCTTCGGGCGGAACGCGCCAGTAGAGCTCACGTACCCCGAGAACGACTGGGCGCTGCTCAGGCCGAGCCCGCGCACCGTCAGCCGCGAGCTTCTGACGCGCCACGAGTTTCAGCCCGCGACCACGCTCAACGTGCTGGCTGGAGCGTGGTTGCAGTTCATGATCCGGGACTGGTTCAGCCACGGCAAGAGCGAGACCGAGAACCCGTGGAAACTCGAACTCACAGGCGACGATCCCTGGACCCAGGAACGCCCGATGCAGGTAATGCGAACCCGCAAGGACCCGACCCACCCGCCGGACGATCAGTCTTCCCCCACGTACCTGAACACCGAGACCCACTGGTGGGACGGCTCCCAGCTATACGGCAGCAACGCAGAGACCCAGAAGAAGGTCCGCACCGGCAAAGACGGCAAGCTCATCGTAGGCCCTGACGGCATGCTCCCGAAAGAGCTGGTCGCCGAGGCGTCGAAGGAGCCTGGGTTCTGGGTCGGGCTGGCGCTGTTGCAGACGCTCTTCGTGCGCGAGCACAACGCCATCTGCGACAGGCTGCGTGCGGAGTACCCTTCGTGGTCGGACGACGCCCACTTCGACCATGCGCGGCTCATCAACTCGGCGCTGCTCGCCAAGATCCACACGGTCGAATGGACGACCGGCATCCTCGGCAATCCGACCATGCAGATCGGGATGCGGGCCAACTGGTGGGGCGTGGCGGGCGAGCGGCTGCACGGGATGCTAGGCAGGATCAGCGAGAGCGAAGTCCTCAGCGGCATCCCTGGCTCCCCGAAGGACCACTACGGCGTGCCATACGCCATCACCGAGGAGTTCGTCGCCGTCTACC
>JACDAR010000233.1 GCA_013695335.1 Rubrobacter sp. | reverse complement strand
TTGGGCTGCACGACGTTCTTGACGAACGCGCCGTTTGCTTGCTTCGCCAACCCCACGGGGAGAGCGACCTCGGGACCGGGCCGCGAGCCCACTATGTTGGCTTGAAACCGGGTGAACGGCGGTTCGTTCGCGAGATCGGCTTCACGACCGACCCAAAAGCACAGGCCGCCCGACTCGAAGCTCTGATCGCAGCCGAAATCCGGCGGCGCCTTCCACCAGAGCTGCGTGAAGAAAAGATACCCCAATCCGATGCTCGCTATCATGATAGCGATGACGGTGATGCTCCGTTCCACCCGCGACGAGGAGTAGATGCCCTCCCTGGGCTGTTTCGGCCCCCGGCTCTCTACGGAATTCATCCCTGACATGTCGATGCTCCTTTCAACAAAGTGTCACTCAGGCGGCGGACGGTGGTCGAGTCGCCGTGACGCCGCGAGGCTTATGCCGAAACGTCCTCTTTTCCCGACGCGAATATGTAAGAATTCATACTTGATCTCCACGGTCAAAAACACCATCTCTGTCGGCGGGTTGGGGCTCTTGCTCCAGGAGTCCAAGCGATTCGAGGGCGTTCCGGGTTACCGGCAGATCGGGACGCCCCCGGACGATCCGCCGGAGATAGCTGAGATCTTCGGCCTCATCTACGTCGAAGGTGGCCTCGAGCAAGCCCACCGACAGGCCGAGGAGCCGGGCCCTGGCCATGATGCCTTCGAGCTCCGTGCCCACGCTCATCGGCCCTTGCAGTACGTCGTGGTAGCCGCGCATCCCGATCAGGTAGTAGCCGCCATCGTAGGTCGGGCCGAACACGAGATCCCGCCGGTCGAGGCAACGGAAAGCCTCCTCCACGACCCCGACGGTGAGGTGTGGCGAGTCGGCGGCGATCAAGACGGTCCGCCGCTCACCGCGGCCTGCCGCCCCCTCAAATAACTCCCTCTGGCGCTCGGTCAGGTCGCCGTCTCCCTGGAGAAGCACCCGCCCGGTCTCGCCGGTGAGGTGAGAGATCTCCGGCCAGGCGTCGGGCGGCGTGATGTACCAGCCGGGTGTAAAGGAGGAACTCGAGAAACGTGTGGCGAGGTCCCGCAAGAAGGCCCGGTAGAGAGTAACCGCCCGCTCGTGGCCGATGGCCCGGCCGAGCCGCGTCTTCGCGAAACCCACCCTGGGCGCCTTGGCGATTACGTAGAGCGCATCGCTCACCGATGCACCCCCGCCGCGTTCGTCTTGCGGGGTGTCCAGCGAGAGTAGCGGAGTACCGTAGAGATGATGCGCCAGCCGACCTTGAGGCTCCCCACGAGCGTATCGCCCACCTTCGAGATGCCGATCCGCTGATGGTACGTCACCGGCACTTCGCAGTAACGGTAGCCTGTCCGGGCAGATTTCACGATCATCTCGGACGGCCAACCGTAGGTCATCTCCCGCATCTCCAGCGCCAGCAAGTCCTCCCGTCGTATCGCCCGGAACGGTCCCACGTCGCTCACCCGAACCCCGTAGAGCACGCGCATCAAGAACGCAGCCAGATGATTACCGAAGATCTGCTGCCAGGTCATCGACCCCCGGGCCCGCGAGCCCAGGGCACGAGACCCTACGACCAGGTCCGCCTCTTCCTCCAGGAGCGGCTTCAGTACCCGCGGGAGATCGTCCGGCTCGTCCGCGGCGTCCCCGTCTAGCAAGACGATCACCTCGGCGTCGCGGGCGGCGAGGACCCCGGCGAGGCACGCGTACCCGTAGCCGCGCCGCCCCTCGCGCACGACCCTCGCCCCGGCCCTGCGGGCGATCTCCCCTGTCCCGTCGGTAGAGCCGTTGTCCACGACGATGATCTCGCCGGAGGCCAGAAGCGCCTGCCCGCTCAGGCCCTCGACCACCCGCGCGATCGAAGGCGCTTCGTCCAGCGCGGGGATGACGGCGGCTATGCGCGGTCTGGGACGCCGTCCGGCACCCGCATTATCTCCCGTGTGGTGGTCGGCGAGCGTCATGCTGGCAGGGGCCCGGCACTCTTGATGACGGTCGTGCAGGCGTTGCCCGCTTTCGGCACGTCCTCCGGATCGCTCAAGGTGTAGCGGAGCATCTCCTGGATGCGCCCGACCTCTTCTTCCCCGCCACGCACCACCGGGCAGTACTCGTCTGGCTCGTCCAGTTTGTCCCGCAGCGCCCGGCGGCTTGCGCAGCCCCCGGCACAGCTCTCGGCGAACCGGCACGGCCCGCACGCCTCCGGCACGTGCCTGGACTTCTCGAACTCGCGCTGGTTCCAGATGTTCCGTTCCGGGTCGGCGAGGTGGGGGATGCTTCCGGCGGCTGCCGGCCAGTAGGGGCAGGGCGAGATCGTACCAGCCGGCAGAGCCCGGATACTCCGCTGCCCGCACGGGTTGCCCCTGGTGGTCTCCAGGCCCATGATCGCGTTCACCAGAGGCTCGCTGCACACGACCACGGGCCCTGCGGCGAATAGGTCGGCGAACCCCTGCCAGAACTGCTCATAAGATAGGGTGAACTCCTCGCCTGTCACCGGCTGGTACACGTTGACCCGCAGGTCGGAGCCGAGCCCGAAAGCGAACCGCGCCACCTCTCCCATCCGGTCGTAGTTGGTGCTCATCATCACCGCCGCAACGGAGGTAGGAATGCCAAGGCGCTGGCACCGTTCGAGCGACTCTATCGCCATCTCCCATGCTCCCTCGCCCCTGAACTCGTCCATCTCCTCTTTGGTTGGAAAGTCGAAGGAAAGCTCGACGGAGTGGAAGCCCGAAAGCTCCTCGTCCGTGAGCAGGGCCAGGCTGTAGCCGTTCGAGGTGATGGCTGTCTTGACCTTGCGATCCCGGAAGAGCGCGAGCATCTCCCGGTACTCGGGATGTACCCCGTTCTCTCCAACCCCCAGGTTGACGGATCCCACATCCAGGTTTTCCAGTATCGTCTCGACCTGCGGCACCGAGAGGCGTTGCTGCGTGAGCGTGGGCCGGTAACAGTGCGGGCACGCGAGGTTGCACTCGTTGGTAAGACCAATCCCGACGGCAACGGACAATCTTCCTCCTCTCCACCACCTTATACGTCACAACACGTTTAACATATACTGTGGCGATAAATATTGTTAATCTCTTAACGTTTCGGGGAGGTCGCCGGATCACCCTCGTCCCGCTCGAAGGGCTACACCAGGCCGCGACCGGACGCCTCCCGGGTCAAGATCAGACGTTCAGGACCGGGTCACCACCACCTCGAGGTAGTCGCTCGGCACCACCATCGTCACGTCCTCCGAACGGTCGAAGCGCCCTATGAGACCCACGAGCTCTCTCACGAGGTTTTCCCGCCTCGCCGGATCGAGCGCCAGAAAAGTCTCGCGGGTGGGGCCAAGGTGTGTTTGCAGAACATCGAGGTAATGCTGAACGGAGCGGTAACGAAACATGAAGCTGCGTCGGACGACGGCAATATGTTCGGCGCCGCTGCCCAGGAGCTCCCTCAGCCGTTCTTCCGTGCCCCAGAGCACGGGCGGTTTCAGGCCGGGAGAGAGAGGCAGGTACCCGCCGAAAAGGCTTCCCATCTCTCCCGCAAAGCCATCTGGCGTCCAGTTCGCCAGGCCGATCTTCCCTCCGGGACGGCAGACCCGGAGCAGTTCACCGGCCGCCTTCTCCTGGTCGGGCGCGAACATTACACCGACGGTCGAGAGCACGACGTCGAAAGAAGCGTCCGGGAAAGGGATGTCCTCGGTGTCGCCCTCCCGGAAAATCACTTCCAGCCGCTCGGCGGCAGCCCGCTCCCGCCCTCGCTCCAGCAGGGCCGGGACGTAGTCGATGCCGGTCACGTCACAGAAGCGGCGGGCGGCCGCCAGCGCCGTGTTGCCGCTGCCGGTCGCCACGTCGAGCACCCTCTGGCCGGGACGGAGATCCACCGCTTCGCAGAGAAGCTCGCTCATGATGAGCATCGTCGCGCCAAACGTCGCGTAGTCGCCCGAGGCCCACGCCTGTTGCTGGCGCTCCTTGATCTCTGCCAGGTCGGGGGTTGGATGCTGCGTATTCAGATCTCCCTCCCTACTACTCTTGATCGATTAGCCGGTAAGTAAAATTACCTGCTCCGCCGAATTCCCTGTAGATCTGGCCCGGAGCGCGATCATTACGTGACGCGCAGGGTCAGCCTGGGAAACTCCCCATTAACGTAGCATTTGTTGCTCGCGGTGAAGAACGCGAACGTGTACTCTCCGGGCGGGGTATCGGCGGGGATGGTGAACTCGGCACGGAAACGGTCCCCGCCCGCCGGCTTCAGGAGCACCAGCCGCCCGAACTTCGGGTTCGCCGCGAAGACCTCCCGCGAGAGGCCGCCCTCACCGTCTCTGGCAGTCAGCCCGAGGGTCACCGTCCCGCCGGGCGCGGCGGTCTCGGAGGAGATCGAGGGGTCGCTGACCTCCGGCTGACCTTCGGGGTCGAGCATGACGAGCGAGAAGTCGTAGGTGTAGGTCTCGCCAGGCTCGAGCATGATGTTCAGGTCGTCGTCGAAAGCGCTGTTGTGGTAGCGGTAGCCATTCGCGTGAAAGCCGAACACGGGGGCGGGCTCTCCGGCTGGTACGTTGGGGACGGTGTAGCGTCCGTCGGCATCGGTGATAGCGGCCAACTGGCTGTCCTGCCAGCCAACCGTGATATAGGTGTTTGAGACGGGTTCGCCAGTAGCCTCATCCGTTACGCGGCCGGTGATCATGCCGGTGTTAGCCGACGGTTGCGCTGTAGTGGTGGGCATCTGGGTGCTTTCCTCGTCTCCCGCTTGAGGTGCGGATGTTTTGGAGGCCTCGGAGGCGACAGTCGAGTTGCTCGTTTTGGTCTCAGTAGGCTCCTGCCCTCCTTGCTCGCCTGATGCGCATGCAACCAGGCCCAACGTAATGCAGCAAAGCAAGGTTACTATCCTCATCATCTGGTTCACATCGTCCCTTTCCCCAAACAACCTTTAGTAGTGAATCATTAGGCACAGGAACCCGCCGGAGCGACAGCGCCGCCTACCGGTACTTCTGCAACCGCTCTAGAATAGCCTGCATGAGCTCACCTCCCTGGTTCGTCTCGAAGATAGCCTGCGCGTGGGCGTCTCCGTGAAGGACGAGCACCTTGTTTTGATCCCCGGTGGCTTCTTTCCCCATCTCGCGTACCGTTTCCGCAAGCCCCAGGTAGTAGCCGCCGTCGAAGGTCGGCCCGAGGACGAGGTCGCGCCGGTCGAGCTCTTCGAAGGCCCGCACTACGACCTCTACGGTGAGGTGGGGCGAATCGGAGGCGATGAGGACGACCTTGTCCTCGCCGCGTCCCGCGGCCCCCCCGAAGAGCTCCCGCTGACGTTCGGTCCAGTCCCCCTCTCCCTGGAACAAGACCCGCCCTTCTCCCAGCGGAGATACGAGCGGCCGCATCTCGGGCCAGGCGTCGGAGGGGGTAACGTACCAGCCGCATTCGAAAGGCGCGTCAGCAAAGCGCGCGGCCAGATCCCGCAGAAACCCTTTGTAGAGCGCGGCGGCGGGCTCGTGGCCGATGGAATTCCCCAGGCGTGTCTTTGCCAGCCCGGCTCGCGGCGCCTTGGCGGCGATGTAGAGCGTGCCGCTCATCCGTCCGCCTCGCTCGCCCGTGGATCGCCGCCTCCTGCGCGTGGTGACCAGCGGGAATATCTCAGCGTGGTCGCGAGCATGTACCAACCGGCCATGACACTTCCCCGAAAGGTACCGCTGACCTTCGAGGTCCCTATCCGGCGGTGGTATGCGACCGGCACTTCGTGATACCGGTATCCGGCCCGCGCGGACTTCGCCACCATCTCCACCGACCATCCATAGGACATCTCCCCCATGTCCAGGGCCAGCAAGTCGTCACGGCGGATGGTGCGGAATGGTCCTATGTCGCCAACCCTGACTCTGTATATGTTTCTTATCAACCATGCGGTCAGGTGGTTCCCGATGATCTGCGGCCAGGTCATGGAGCCGGGCTCCACTACGCGGGATCCGACCACGAGATCCGCCACGCCGCCGAGGAGGGGTTCCAGCAGCTTCGGAAGGTCGCCCGGATCGTCGGCGGCGTCACCATCGAGCAGGACTATGACGTCCGCATCATTGGCGGCCAGGACCCCCGCTCTGCAGGCGTAACCGTAGCCACGTCTCTCCTCACGCACCACCGTTGCGCCGGCTCCGCGGGCGATGTCCCCTGTTCCGTCGGTCGAACCGTTGTCCACGACGATGACGTCTTCCAAACCAGCCACACCCAGGGCCCGCAGCCCGCCGACTACCCGCGCGATAGACGGAGCTTCGTCGAGCGCGGGGATGACGGCGGCGATGCGCGGGCCGGAAGCGTTGCCTGTAACCTGCTTGTTCGGTTGGGGTTCGATGACAAGTTCTCCAGTGCCACTCACATAGGTTTCTGAGTGTCCAATCTACGCGGTGAATCTTACGTACCCCTTGCCGGGTTCTTACAAAATACTTAACAGTCGAGCCTGCTACGTAACCGGTGTCCGAGCGGATCACGTATATCGCGGATCACCCGCCCGGTTGCGGATCGAGGATCCGGAGCATCCCCGCCGTACGACCGGTGACGAAGACACGACTACTTGCCGGGTCCGTGGCCACGCTGTTCGGCTGCCGGACGGTTGGATAGCTGGCGGTCTTACGGGGCGCATCGCCGTTCAGGGTGAGTCGGACCACGCGGTTCCTGGCGGTGAGCGTTACCCAGAGGTGGTTACGTTCGGGGTCCATGGAGATCCCGTACGGCGAGCCTCCGGGTAGCGGTACGCGGTCGAGTAATTCCAACTCCGGACGTGCGTCGTAGACGAGGATGGCGTCTCCGCGCGTGTCGGCGACGTAGAAGCGGTTCCCGGGACCGGCGACGATGTGGGTCGGGCCTTCGCCGGCGTCTATGCGACCGAGGGATCTCAGATCATTCGCGCCGTAGACCTCCAGCGCGAGGCCCCGTACGCCCACCACCCCTACCAGGCCATCTTCGGTGGCCGCCACGCCGCCGGGCTGGAGCGGGGCTTCGAGCGTTTTGATCACGCGGTCATCCTCGACTACGGAGACGGTGTTCCCGAACTCGTTGCCGACGAAGATCCGGCCATTGGGGGCGGAGGCCGCATCGTGCGGGAACTTGCCGACAGGCGTCTC
>JACDAR010000231.1 GCA_013695335.1 Rubrobacter sp. | reverse complement strand
CTCGCAAAGAACAGCCTGATGGTCGAGCGGGCCTACACCACCATCCCGCACACGTCCAAGGCGATAACCTCGGTCAACACCGGCCTGTATCCCAACCCGACGACGGACATCGTCGAGGCCGTGAAGGGCGCAATCCCTGCCCGCTGTCTGGCAGACCTTCTGGACGAGCAGGGGTACAAGACCGCATGGTTCCAGTCAGCCACCCAGACGTTCGAGGATCGTCCAGAGCTGGTGGCGAATTTCGGGTACGGGCATTTTCAGGCTTACGAGTCCATGAACACCGACGGTTTTCAGATGGCCAACTACCTCGGTTACGAGGACGATATAGTGCTAGATCCAGGGCGTACCTGGCTCGAAGAAAACGCCAGCAGCCCCACGCTCGTCGAGTATCTTGGGGTGACCCCCCACGATCAGTATCTTCCCATCACCCGCTACGGGCGCAAGAGGTTCACTTCGCGGCAGATGCTCGACCGCTACCTCAACAACGTCTACTACGACGACTTCTGGGTGCGGAACGTCATAGAGATGTACAAAGAACTCGGGCTTTACGAGGACACCATCTTCATTATCTACGGCGACCACGGCGAGGGCTTCGACGAGCACGGCGTCAGGGGGCACGATGGCGTTATCTGGGAGGAAGGTCTGCGGGTGCCCCTGATCGTCCACGACCCCCAATCATTCGACGGCGGCGAGCGCGTCGCGGGTCCGGCGCACCTGATCGACTTCGCCCCGACCATCGTGGATATGCTTGGCTTCGATGTCGTGGATGGCGAGTACCCTGGCCGTCCCCTCACGAAGCTCCCGGAGGAAGACAGGGTTCTGTATTTCTCGTGCAGGCCGGACTTCCTGAGCGCGGCGAGGATACAGGGGAACCAGAAGTTCATCTACCACTTCGGCCATCGCACCGAGGAGTTCTACGATCTCAAGAAAGATCCCATGGAGAAGAACAACCTGATCGCGAAAGTTGGCAAGAGCGAGGTGGACAGTCTTCGCTCCGGCCTGCTGAAGTGGCACGCCGAAGCCAGGGCCGAGTACGATCAGCAGCCAGCAAGTTCGTAGATTTCATAGCCCGCTGAGCGCAAACAAAAATACAGGTGCATGGGGCGCGAGTTAACGCATCTTCTGTTTGCCGGTAAGATAGGATTGTGGCGTCGGCGACGAAGCGTTGAGGGGTGATGTGGGCTATCTTCCGATAGAAGATCACGGTGTCATAGGAAACCTGCACACTGCGGCGCTGGTCGGCACCGAAGGGACGATAGACTGGCTCTGCCTGCCGCGCTTCGACGCCCCGAGCGTGTTCGCCTCCATTCTGGATGACGAAAAAGGCGGGCACTTCAGGCTGCGGCCTGCGGAGTACGCGAAGAGCCAGCAACTCTACCTGCCTGACACGAATGTACTCCTGACGCGCTTTCTATCGCCCGAGGGCGTCGCCGAGATCGTTGATTTCATGCCGATTCTGTCGGGAAAGCCTGGTACAGATGATCGTCACCGGCTGGTGCGTAGTGCGCGCGTGATCCGGGGCCGCATGACCTTCGAGGTGGAGTGTCGGCCCGCCTTCGACTATGCCAGGGCAAAGCACGTGGTCACCATCACCAAAGAGGGCGCAGTCTTCCGCAGGCCGGAGATGTCGCTCGGGCTATCCGCTGGCATACCGTTGCGTGAGGGGCCG
This sequence comes from Rubrobacter sp., assembly GCA_013695335.1. Lineage (GTDB taxonomy): Bacteria > Actinomycetota > Rubrobacteria > Rubrobacterales > Rubrobacteraceae > JACDGB01. The sequence continues at coordinate 1,825 of JACDAR010000231.1, read as the reverse complement.
AACGGGTCGGCGGAGGCCCGGTTCGAACTGAAGGCTGGCGAGGCAGTGACGTTCGTGCTGTCCGAGACAGGGGAGGGCGAGGGGCCGAGGGAGCCAATCTCCGAGAAGGAGTATCAGAACCTGTTGTCAGATACGCTGGCTTACTGGCGGCGCTGGCTCTCGCAGAGCAGGTACCACGGACGCTGGCGTGAGGTGGTCAACCGGTCGGCGCTGGCGCTCAAGCTGATGGTCTACGATCCGACGGGGGCCATCGTGGCCTCCCCGACGATGGGGTTGCCCGAGAGGATCGGGGGCGGGCGCAACTGGGATTATCGCTACACCTGGCTGCGGGACGCGGCGCTCGCGCTGTACGCCCTGATCTACGTCGGCTTCGAGGACGAAGCGAAGAGCTTCATGGGCTGGCTCCGAGACCGCTGCCAGCAAGACACGGATGGACTTCTCCAACCGCTCTACGGAATAGATGGCCGCTCCGACATCGAGGAGACGGAGCTGAATCACCTCTCCGGCTACCAGAACTCCGCGCCGGTCAGGTTGGGGAACGGGGCATACAAGCAGCGGCAGTTGGATCTCTACGGCACGGTCCTCGATGCAGCGTACCTTTACAACAAGCACGGCGCTCCCCTGGATTACGATCTGTGGCAGAACCTCCGCAAGATCCTGGACTGGCTCTCTGAGAACTGGCGGGAGCCTGACGAAGGCATCTGGGAGGTCAGAGGCGGCAGGCAACAGTTCGTCTCGTCCAAGGTCCTTAGCTGGGTGGCCCTGGAGCGCGCCGGACGCATCTCCCGCCAGCGTGGCCTTCCAGCCGGGGATGGTAGATGGCGGAGGGAGCGCGACGCCATCTACGAAGAGGTCATGGAGAAAGGCTGGAACCCGGAGAAGCAGAGCTTCGTGCAGCACTACGGCTCCGATGCCCTCGACGCCTCGCTGCTGATGATGCCCCTGGTCAAGTTCGTCGGCCCCACGGACCCGCGCTGGCTCGCGACCCTGGATCGCATACAGGAGGAGCTCGTCTACGACACGCTCGTTGACCGCTACAACGTCGAGCACGCCGCCCCAGACGGCCTCGCCGGGGACGAAGGGAGCTTCAGCCTTTGCTCGTTCTGGCTGGTCGAATGCCTGACGCAGGCTGGCCGCCTGGATGAGGCGCGACTGGCGCTGGAGAAGATGTTCTCGTACGCCAACCACTTGGGACTGTACTCCGAGGAAGTCGGACGTTCCGGCGAAGCCCTCGGCAACTTTCCGCAGGCGTTTACGCACCTCGCCCTCGTAAGCGCCGCAGTCCACCTCGACCGCGCCCTCGGCGCGGACTGAGCGCTAGCCGCATAGTGGATGCCCCGCATCTCCTGACGAGCAACCCCGGGGCGCTGCCGGATTTTCCACTCGAACCAGACTTTCCGCTGGGACAGGAGTTTCTGGCGCGGGGAATCGCGGATTACCAGGACACTACCCGACACGTGATGCTCCTGCCCTACGGACGGAACACGGACAGGTCGGATTATCTGTTCGTCCTGAAGGAAGGGCGTGGCACGTGCAGCACCAAACACGCCCTGCTGTCCGCCTTGGCGAAAGAGCATAATCAGCCGGTAGGCCTGTGCCTCGGTATCTACGAGATGGATGGGGACAACACTCCGGGTATTGGGCCGGTACTCAAGCGGCACGACCTCGACTCTATACCGGAGGCGCATTGCTACTTGATGTACAGGGGCGTTCGTGTGGACCTCACCGGAGCAGGGGAGGCTTGGCAGCCGATACGTGCCTTCTTGTACGAAGAGAAGATCGAACCTCACGAGATCGGCGCGTACAAGGTTGATCTCCACATGGA
>JACDAR010000182.1 GCA_013695335.1 Rubrobacter sp. | reverse complement strand
GCAGAGCTGTTCGCCGGGGTCAGTGATGAAGAAGAGGAAAAGTCCCTGGGACAAATGATGAAGGTTTGGTGAGCGCGCCCGGCGGAGCAAGCGTTGGTAGAATTCTACGCAAGGCTATGCCCACCGTGCTACGATCCGGTCCCTACCGTTGCTTCTTTTACGCTGGCGACCATGAGGAGCCGCCGCACGTGCACGTCGAGCGGGACGCCAACGTTGCAAAGTTCTGGCTAGATCCCGTAAGGCTCGTTCGCAGCGGCGGGTTCAGGAGCGCCGAGATCGGACGCATACAGAGGCTGGTCGAAGAATACCGCGAGGAGCTGATAAGGAGTTGGGATGAGTTCTTCAACGACTGAAACCCCCGTCTTCCGCGCCGATACCGTGACCGTCACCGGCGACGCGCTCACCGTCGAATTGTCCGACGGGCGCACGATCTCCGCGCCGCTCGCTTGGTATCCGCGCCTGCTGCATGGCACGCTCGAAGAGCGATCGGACTGGCGACTGACGGGCGGCGGTGTCGGTATCCACTGGCCCACGCTCGACGAGGATATCAGCGTGCAGAATCTCCTCGCGGGTAAGGCGTCCGGCGAAAGCCAGCGGTCGCTTAAACGATGGCTGGAGCAACGCGCCTCGACAGGTCTTTGATCGCAATTAGGCTGCCAACAGCGCAATGAACGTACCGTGACTTCTGTGGCGGCAAGTTGGCACAAAGGAGAATCTGTTGGAAGGCGAGGTCCTTACGCTCATCGACAAACTGATCGCTTGCTGGAGCGATTGGGATTCCAACGAAGAGTACTATCTGGGCGTCTTCGCTCCAAACATAGTGCGTTCAGGCGGTCGATCAGACGGCTTCCGGCGGTTGAGGGGCAATGAAAGGAAAATCGTTACGGCGTTGCGACGACAACTCTCTCAGAGAGAGTGGCAACATTTGCCCGCACTGATTGCACAACGCCGAATCGACAAGCAGAAGGAATTGGATACGGCTCGCGAGCGGGCCAAAGTCTTGGAGGAAGCCGAGCGTAAACGCCGTCGAGAGGATCAAGCCCGGATAGCGCGTAAGGCAGCATTAATCGTCCGGTTGAAGGATGTTTTCGAGTCAGATTTTCTGTCCGCTGACGAAGCTTTCGCCGCTGATCCCGATGCCGACTTGCTCGGCGAAGACGAGTACCAAGAGCTCAAGACGAGATCCGTGCGCGATTGGTCTGTTCGTGAGCTTCAACAGCCGCTAGACTCCGAGCAGGCCGCTGCGGTGGCCGCTACCATGGGCGATATCCAGGTTGTGGCGCGGGCGGGAAGCGGGAAGACCAGGACGCTCGTCGCAAGAGCAATCTTCCTGCAGAAGCACTGCAAGGTGCCGCCAAGCGAGATCCTCCTGCTGGCTTTCAACAAGAAAGCAGCCGAGGAGATGAAGAATCGCCTTGCCAGGACGCTGGGCGAGAACTTGCCGCATGTGATGACATTTCATGCGCTTGCACGTGCCCTGGTTCGCCCAAAAGAAACCATCGTAGTCGATGATATTTCCGCCGACCAATTCGGCTACAGGCGCGAGGTGCAGGAAATCATAGACGAGCATTTGAGGCACGAGGAATATTGTGGGCACGTCCGAGACCTCATGCTTGCCCACTTCCGCGAAGATTGGGAGCGCATCGTGGCTGGTCACTCCAGGATGACCATGAGCGAGGCCCTCGCCCATTACCTGACGCTTCCCCACGAGACCCTGAAGGGCCACGATGTGAAATCTCGTGGAGAGAAGCTCATTGCCGACGTGCTATTTGAACACGGCGTTGAGTATCATTACGAGCGCAACTTCTACTGGAAAGATGTCAATTACCGACCGGATTTTACGATACCCAGAGAACCAAGAAGTGACTTGATCATCGAGTACTTTGGTCTTGAGGGAAACGCTGACTACGATGAGAGATCGGAACAGAAGCGTCGATTCTGGGCCAAGCGGGATGAGGCGTTCGTTGAGCTCTCGCAAAGTGATTTGGCGGAGAGGGGACGGGTTGGGTTCGTCCGGCTTCTATTGCGGGAGATCGAGAAGGCCGGTGTTCCTTATAGGCGCCGCTCCGAGGAGGAGATCTGGGGGCTGGTCAAAAGGCGAGCTCTGGATCGCTTCACGGGTGCGATGAGAAACTTTGTCGGTCGGTGCAGGAGACTCGGTCTTTCTCCTGACGAGCTGGAATCTATGGTGGCTGGGCACACTCCATGTTCGACCGCTGAAGCAATGTTCCTGAACGTTGGGATCTCAATTTATCGGGGCTACTTGAAGCGTCTCGTTGCGAACGAGAAGGTGGATTTCGATGGGCTCGTGTGGCGTGCTGTGTCGCTGGTCCGTCAAGACCAGACTCGCTTCACGCGAGACAGGGGCATGGAGCGCGGCGATGTTGCCCGGCTGAGGTTCGTGATGATGGACGAGTTCCAGGACTTCTCGCAAATGTTCTTCGAACTCGTCAATGCCATTCGTTCGGCTAATCCACGTGTGCGGTTCTACTGCGTTGGGGATGACTGGCAGGCGATCAATGGGTTTGCCGGGTCCGACCTTCGATTCTTCGACGACTTCGCGGCATGTTTCCAGGATACGTCACAATATCATGTACGCACCAATTACCGATCGGAGAGATCGGTGGTCGAAGCCGGTAACGCTCTCATGCACAGGCATGGTCCAGTAGCCCAGGCTATACACCCCGGTGCAGGGTCGGTTCTGCTGTGCAAGCTCGGCGATTTCAAGCCGTCAACATCGGAGCAAGCGATACACAATAGAGACGAAATCACTCCCGCTCTGCTGCGGTTGATAAGGAGTTTCTTGGCTTGCGATATGGATGTGGTCATGCTGTCCAGACGAAAGCGCATCAATCTTGGCAAGCGTGCAAGCGGGTCGTCGGATCGGCTCGATCGCTTCCTGGACCACGTTCGTTCCTATCTGCCTGAGAAAGACAGACGGCGTGTAACAATTTCGACCGCGCATGGATACAAGGGGCTGGAGAAGCCCGCGGTTATCGTATTGGATGCGGTCAAGCGAAGCTACCCGCTGATCCACCCGCATTGGGTGTTTCTCCGCGTGTTTGGCGACAGTATCGATCAAGTCGAAGACGAAGAGCGGCGTCTCTTCTACGTCGCAATTACGAGAGCCAAGAACTCCTTGGCGCTGTTGACCGAAACACCTTCGCGAAGTCCCTACCTCGATGACATTCACCGCCATGTCCAAATTACCGAACTGTCGTGGGCGGATCTGCCACCTGTGCCGTCTCTTGACGGTGCCCGTTTCGAGGTTCGGGTATTCAACGCATTTCATGTGAAGGATCAACTCAAGGATCTCAACTATCGCTGGAACGCCATGGGGAGGTACTGGCATAGATCGGTGATAGCGGAAGGTTTCTCATTTGATGCGTTGCTCGCACAGCCATGGGCGATGAGCGGTGTTCTACTCGAAGTTCGCTCTGAGACTGGGGAGTTATTACACTGGCGATGAATAGCCGCAGGACACCAAAGCCAACCTTCTGGCTCTGGACGACCTCTGCTACGTGCCAAGAGGTTCCCACGCGGCTTATGAGGAGCTTACTTTTCATCCCGAGTTTGAGACCCGTCTTGCGAAGATGGACGGTTTCCGAAGCGAACTAAACCATCTCACCTCCGCCGATGTATTCGAGCGTGTAGACTCAGGGTAGTTCATCGAGACATCCGGAGGGCGGCATGGAGAACGGCGCGAAGCTGGAGCGGAACAAGGATGTCTACCGGCGCTACATCGAGTTGTTGAATGTCCAGAATTTCGACTCGCTGCATGAGGTCGTAGATCCGGAGCGGTACCGTGAGATCTGTGTCGGCTTCACCCCCGGATGGGTCAACCTCACTGATGCCGTGACATCGCTCGAAAAGGTGCTAACCGGCATCCCCGACCTCAACGCCCGCATAGACGACATCGTGGCCGAAGACGACAAAGTCTATGCGCGCCTGACCGTTCACGGCACGAACTCGGGGACTTTCTACGGCATCCCGGCCTCCGGTGGCTCGTACGAGGTCAACATGTTCGACTACGCCACCATCGAGGACGGCAGGATCGTCGAGCGCATCCAGCAATCTGACACCCTGAGCCAGATGCGCCAGATGTATGGCGGAACCGCGAAAAAAGCCGGGCTCCTCATCGCAAGCGGGCTCGTCGCCGGCTCGGTGCTGTTCTCCGCCACCAGGAGGCTGGTACGGAGCGCCTAGATCCGGAGTTCACTGCCGAGCCGGGAGAGGCGTGATGCGCGTAGAGCGGGTCTCCAGCATCCGGCGGGTGGACGAGGCGGAGTGGCGGAACCTGGAACCGCCGGACTTCCCCTTCTTCGACTACGAGTTCCTGCTCGCGCTGGAGAACTCACGCAGCGTCGGACGCCGGAGCGGGTGGTCTCCCGTCTACCTGATCTGCGAGGACGGTGGGCGTATCCTCGGGGCTTTGCCCCTGTATTTGAAGACGGATTCATACGGAGAGTACGTCTTCGACTGGGCCTGGGCGAACGCCTACCACGAGCACGGGATGCCGTACTATCC
>JACDAR010000181.1 GCA_013695335.1 Rubrobacter sp. | reverse complement strand
CTTTGCTCTTGGAATCGAAGGTCCGCAGCGGGTTGGTTTCCAGACGGGCCACGGCGTCGGGATCGAGGTCGGACACATGCCTGCGGAGGTATTCCCTCAGCTCGGGAACGTAGCGACGACGAGTCTCCATATCTCCCAGGTTGTTGAGGTGGACTACTTCATCACGCACCCCGACGGCGCGGTGGATGTCGTAGAGCAGCGCGATGACCTCCACGTCGGTGAGAGGGTCGTCCGATCCGAGGACTTCAACCCCGATCTGGGTGTGCTGACGGTATCGGCCTCGCTGCTGGCGCTCCTGGCGGAACATCGGTCCCATGTACCAGAGTTTGATCGGCTGGGCGAGCTTGTACAGCCCGTGCTCCACGTAAGCTCGGATCGCTCCGGGCGTGCCCTCGGGACGCAGCGCCAGCTCCCGCTCCCCGTTGTCCGTGAAGGCGAACATCTCCTTCTGCACGACGATGTCCGAGGTCTCGCCCGCGCTCTTGGAGAAAAGGCCGGCTTCCTCGAAGATCGGAGTCCGGATCTCATCGTAGTGGTACCGGCGGAAGTAGTCCCGGGCAACGCCCTCCACGAAGGTCCACAGCTCGGGCCGCTCGTGTGGGTCCCTGTTCTGTCCGGCGCCGACCGGAAAAGCGTCGTAGGTACCCCTCGGACGACGAAAACTCAAAGGCCGACCGGCGGGATGTACGGGTTGTTCTCGATCTCCTCGGCGGCGGAGAGCACAGGCCCGTGCCCGGCATAGAGGCGCGTGTTTTGCGTCCAGTGCGGCATCACCTTGCGTACGGAAACCTCGATCTCCTCCCACGAAGAGCCCGAGATGTCGGTACGCCCCACGCTGCCTGGCAGGACGAGGTCGCCAACGACCTGGTCTTCACCCACTATGAACGTCACGGATCCAGGTGAATGACCCGGCGTGTGAAGTACCTTCATAGTCTCACCGGCGAGGCTCAATTCCTGGCCGTCCGAGAGCGGTTCGAAATCTTCGATCCCAGCCCCGTCAGCATCCGTGGGATGCGCGTACACAGGAGCGCCTGTCTCGGAGCGCAGTTCGTCGAGGGCGCTTATGTGGTCAGCGTGGTTGTGGGTAATGAGGATGGCGGCCACGGGCTGCGTGGTGGCGGCCAGTATCTTCTCGATCTCAGCCCCGGCGTCTACGATGATGTCGCCTTCTGGGGCGTGGATGACGTAGGCGTTCACCGCGAAGCCTCCGAAGTCCAATGGGACCTGTTCGATCTGGGTCACGTAGCCTCCTGGCGTTCGATGGGCGTTCCGTCGCGGGCGACACGTTGCACGTCGTATACGTCGGGGATGCTCCGGATCTTACGTATCACTTCCTCCACGTGCTGCACGCTCCCCGCCCTGAACGCGAACCGACTGAGCGCCGTCCGGTCCTCGACGGTATCCACCCTCGCGGAGATGATGTTCACGCCAGCGTCCGAAATCGTTCCAGTGATGTCTTTGAGCAGGTGCATCCGATCCAGCGCCTCGACGAGCAACTCGACAGTGAATAGTTGCCCCCGGCCCACCGCCCATTCGACCTCGGTAAATCGTTCTGGGTCCCTGGCCTTGAGCGCCCTGACGTTGGCGCAGCCAGCCGCGTGAACGACCACGCCCCGCCCGAGCGAGACGTACCCGGCGATCTCATCCCCAGGCATCGGCGTGCAGCAGCGGGCGAGCCGCGTGAGGATGCCGCTCGAACCAACAACCCGCACGCCGGTCTCAGAGTCGATCGCGCCTTCCGCGTCAGGTAGCGGCAGCGGGGTGAGCGCCGGGCTGCCCTTCTGCTGTGGTTTCTCTTCCTCTTCCTTCGGCTTGACTCGCTCTACGATGCGGTGGGCGACGTTTTCCGCGGAGAGCACGCCACCCCCCACGGACGCGAGCATGTCGTCTGGCGAATCGTGGTTGGTACTCTCTGCCACTTCCTCAAGGATGCCGGATGGAACTTTCCCGATCCGCTGTTTCTTGAGTAGGGTGAGTACCTTCTCGCGGCCGAGCGCGACGTTGTCCTCGCGGTCGGCCTTGTTGAAGAACTGGCGGATCTTGTTTCTCGCACGCCCGCTCTGCACGACGGAGAGCCAGTCCCGACTCGGCCCCACCGACTTGCCAGTGATGACCTCCACCCGATCCCCGGACACGAGCTCGGAATCGAGCGGCACGATGCGCCCATTCACTTTCGCCCCGATGGTGCGATGCCCGACCTCGGTGTGGACGTGGTACGAAAAATCTATGGGAGTGGCGCCGGCGGGTAGGCTCACCACGTCGCCCTTCGGCGTGAACACGAAGACCTCGTCGGCGACGAGCTCACCCTTCAGGGACTCCATGAACTCCGTCGCGTCCGTGGTCTCCTTTTGCCACTCCATCATGCTCTTTAGCCACGTCAGGCGGTCAACCTGCCTGTCCGAGAGGCCGTGCTTATACATCCAGTGCGCCGCGATACCGTACTCCGCCGTAGTCTCCATCTCGGAGGTGCGGATCTGGATCTCCAGCAGCTTCCCGTCTATGGACATCACCGTCGTGTGCAGGGACTGGTACATGTTGAACTTCGGCATCGCCACGTAGTCCTTGAAACGTCCCGGAATCGGCTTCCACAGAGAGTGGATGACACCTAGCGCCCCATAACAGTCGCGCACCGAGTCAACCACGACGCGCAGGCCGGCCAGATCGTAGATCTCGTTGAACTCCTTGTTGCGCCGGACCATCTTGTTGTAGATGGAGTAGAAGTGCTTGACCCGCCCACGCACCTCGGCCTTGACGTTGGCGCCTTCGAGGCGTCGCGTCAACTCAGCCGCCGTGCCGTTTATGAACGCCTCGCGGTCGGCGCGCCGGGCCGCAACGAGGCGTTTGATCTCCTCGTACCGCCTTGGATGCAGCGTCGCGAACGCCAGGTCTTCGAGCTCCCACTTCACGGAATAGATACCGAGCCGATGGGCCAGGGGAGCGTAGATCTCAAGCGTCTCCGTCGCCTTCTTCAGTTGCGTTTCGCGCTTCAAGTAGGCGAGCGTGCGCATGTTGTGCAGCCTGTCAGCCAGTTTGATGATGATGACGCGCACGTCGCGGCTCATCGCCACGATCATCTTGCGCAGAGACTCAGCCTGCGCCTCCTCCAGGTTCCCCGAAGGTAGACGCTTCAGCTTGGTGACGCCATCAACGATGTCAGTAACCTCGCTGCCGAACTTCTCTTCAAGTTCGTCGCGGGTGACCTCAGTATCCTCGAGCACGTCGTGCAGAAGCGCCGCCGCGATGGTCGTCGGGTCCAGCCTGAGATCGGCGAGAATATCCGCGGTCGCCAGCGGATGATACACGAAGGGCTCACCGCTCTTGCGCGTCTGCCCCCGGTGCGCGCGGTGCGCCGTACCGTAGGCTTCCGCGAGCAGCTCCTCCACGCCTTCCGGCCCATACGCAGCCACCTTCGCTATGAGCGAAGAGATGGTTACGGCAGGTACAGCCTTCGGATAGCCTTCGACACGCAGAATCTCCATGCGGAGATTTTAACATTTCGGCCCAGGCGAACCTTCTACAAACGTTCGGAACGGAAGATCACGAGCAATATCAGCGAAGCCAGGAGCAATGCCACGGAGAAGCCCGCGAACGCCACGACGGGTACACCGAGTATCGGAACTTGTGGACCACTCTTCACGAAAGCGCCAAGCATAGAGGAACCGACGAGGAGCGCGGCCGTGACCACGGCGAACACCAGGCGGTTGGCGAGCACGTCAACCTCACCGACCAGCTCATCGAGTCCCTGGTGACGGAGGCGCACCTCAAGTTCCCCGTCCTCGAGCTCCATGAGCAGAAGCCGCACCTGCTCCGGATAGTCCCCAACGTACCGCGCATATTCCAGCGCAAGTTCACCCGCGCCCTCGATCACGTTTCGCGGCTCGTAGCGCTCCGCCAGAAGTCGCCGGGCATACGGCTGCGCGATCTCATACACGTTCAACATCGGGTCTATGGACCGCGACAATCCTTCCGCGGTCACAAGCGCCTTCGTAAGCAGCGGGAAGACAGGCGGTACGGACATCCTGTAACGCCTGGCGAGCGCGATCAACTCGGATAACGCCTGCCCGAGCGTGACCTCCCCAACCGTTAAACCCGAATATTTGAACAGAAACACTCGTAGATCCTGCGCAAGCTCCGCGCGAACCTCGGAGGCGTACCGCACACCGAGCCCTTCGAGCCCGCGCAGCGCCGCCGCCGCGTCGCGCTGTATCACGGCGATGAAAAGCCGCGAGAGCGCGTCAATGTCGCCCCGGCTCATGTAGCCGACCATCCCGAAATCCAGCAGGGCGAGGTTTCCTTCTGGGGTCAGGATCAGATTTCCCGGATGCGGGTCACCGTGAAAGAAACCATCCTCGAAGGCCATCTTGAAGATCGCATCAGCCCCCATCGAAGCCACCCGACGACGCTCTTTGGGTTTGAGCAGAAGCGGACGGATATCCCGAAACTTGGTCCCCTCCAGATATTCCATCGTCAGGACTTTGGAGGTGGATAGTTCCGTGTAAACCTCGGGGACGACGACTAGGGTATCCGCGAAGTTGGCGGCGAAGCGGCGGGCGTTCTCGGCCTCGGTGTCGTAGTCCAGTTCGCGCCGGATCACACCCTCGAACTCAGCGACGAGCCCCCGCAAGTCTACGAAAATCCTCTGCCCGAACCTCCGGTCAAGCAGCGAGGCGAAGTCGCGCATGATCTCAAGGTCAGCGGTCACGCGGCGCGGCGCCTCGGGCCGCTGTACCTTCACCGCCACCACTTCCCCGGTCCTGAGCGTCGCCCTGTACACCTGCCCGATGCTCGCGGCCCCGAGCGGAACAGGGTCGAGGCTGGCGAAGACCTCTTCCACAGGCGCTCCCAGTTCGCGCTCCAGGATCTCCCACGCCGTCTCGAAAGGCATGAGCGCTACCGTATCCTGGAGCTTCTGTAGCTCGGAGAGGACGCTCTCTGGCAGGATGTCAGAGCGGGTGGAGAGTAGCTGGCCGAACTTTACGAACGTGGGGCCGAGGTCGTCGAGGGCGCGTCTCAGCCTGACGCCGAAGTTGGGGGCCAGGAATTCTTGCAGGCCCTTCTTCTCGCGGCGGTCGCGCCTTACGTCGAAGACGAACCCGAAACCGTGGCGGATGAGGACGCGGCTGATCTGGGCGAACCGCCGCAGGTTCCCGGTGCGGACGTCAGGAGATCCCCCGTTCGCCACGGGCCCGTACTCTCCCTACAGGCCGGGCGGCGTGTCCGGCTCGTCGCGCGGCGGCTGGGGTGCGCCGTCTATGCCACCGGAGACGCCCTCTGGCCCACCGGCGGCCGGGGGCGGCCCGGCGGGATTATCCTCGAGCATCCGTACCCTGTGCTCCAGTTGCTCGACCCTGAATACCAGATCCTCGTAATCGTCGCGGGTCGGCACGCCCGCCCCACGTAGTCCCTGCTGAACCGAGGCGTCGACCAGGGAGCGGGTTCCGGCGGAGCGTTCGCGGGCGCGGCCCATCACCTGCTCGACCAGGGTGCGGCCCTCTTCGCGCTCGACGCGACCCTTCTGGATCAACTCTTCCACAGCCTGCTCCACCCGATCACGGGTCGCCGCCGCTGCCCCAACCTGCAACAGGATCAAACGTTCCAAAGTCTCGCTGACCGTACTACGCACGGTTACCTCCCCAGGACGAAGTGCATTGTGCCCCCATGATACACCGGCGCTCCCCTATCGCTACCCGAAGCGAAAGCTGGCTGTCCTCAGGCGGTACGGGAGGCGCGCGCGGTGCGGAGCCTGCCAGCGCGCCACGCCTTGTACAGCGCGAGCGCTGGCGAAGCTATGAAGATGGAGCTGTACGTACCCGCAGCGATGCCGACGAGCAGGGCGAAGGCGAAGTCCGCGAGGGTGGCTTCGCCGAAGATCAAGAGCGCGGTAATAGGGATCAGGCTGAATACAGAGGTATAGATGGAACGCCTTACTACCTGCCGGATCGAAGTGTTCACCATCTCGTCGAAGCGACGGCGGTTGTAGCCTGCCGTCGGGGTGTTCTCCCTGATGCGGTCGAAGATGATGATGGTGTCGTAGATGGAATACCCGAGCACCGTCAGGACGGCCACCACCGTCACCAGGCTCACCTCGCGCCCGACTAGCGCGTAGAAGCCGACGGTCACGAGAATGTCGTGCAGCAGCGCCACCATCGCGGCGAGCGCGAAGGCGAACTCGAACCGGAAGCTGATGAACACAACGATGATGAGCAACGCCGCCGCCACAGCCTTCAACGCCTGGCTTCTCACCTGACCACCGAAGGCCGGGCTGACCCTCGTAACGCCGACCTCGTCGGCCTGGACCCCGAGTTGCTGGCTTAGTTCCTGCTGGGCCGCCTGGCTCTCGCTGTCGTCCAGTTCCTCGGTGCGTACCTCGTAGCCGTCCTGGCCGAGGGTCTGTATCTGGACGGCGTCCCTGTCGATGCCTTCGGGGAGGGAAGAGATGATCTCATCGTCCGTGGGCTGCTGCTTGGCGTTGACCACCGTGAACTGGGTGCCGCCCTGAAAGTCTATGCCGAAGTTCAGGTTGCCGAGTGCGATGGCCCCGGCGCTGAGCAGGAGCAGCGCGCCCGAGATGGAGAACCACAGCCTCCACCCACCGACGAAGTCCAGGTTTGGGAACACGCGCTACCTCACCCTCTGCGGTTGCTGCCCGCCGATGCTCTGTTTGGAGACCCCCATCAAACCAGGTGAGAGATGCACGCCCCGATCCGAGAGCAAGCCAAGAAGCGCCCGCGTCACCACGATGGCCGTGAACATGGAAAGCACGACGCCGACGACTAGCAAGACCGCGAAGCCGCGCACCGTGCTGCTCGAGAGCGCGAACAGGATAAAAGCCGTGATGAGCGTGGTCACGTTGCCGTCGAGGATAGCCCTGAACCCCTTGTCGTAGCCCGCTGCGATGGCGGTGCGGGGCGTCTTGCCGCGACGGACCTCCTCTTTGATCCGCTCGAAGATGACGATGTTCGCGTCGGCGGCAACCCCTACCGAGAGCACGATGCCAGCGATACCGGGCAGCGTCATGGTTATCGGGATCGCAACGATTAGCCCCCACAAGAGGAAGGCGTATATCAACAACGCCAGGTCGGCAACGAGGCCGAGCGCCCTGTAGATCACCACCAGCAAAACGAGCACGAGCGCGAAGCCAACGAGCGCCGCCGTGAGCCCGCTGGTCAAGGAAGCAGTGCCGAGCGTCGGACCAACCTCGTTCTGCGCGATTACCTTCATGTTCACCGGCAGCGCGCCGGTGTTGAGAACCGTCTCGAGCTGCGTGGCCTCGGCCTCCGGGAGTCCCTGCGGCAGTCCGTCGTTGGAGATAGAAACCTGACCACCGAGAATCGGCTCCCTCACCTGCGGGGCGCTCACCACGTCCTCGTCGAGGGCTATGGCGAGCAGCCCAGGCTGCCCGGTGGAGACTGCTTCGTTCACGATCTCCTGCGTGAGATCTCCGAAACCTCGTCCGCCCTCGCGGGTAAGCTGGATGCCGACCTCACGCTTGCCGTTCGGAAAGTCTACGGTGGCCCCGTTCTGCTGCACCGCGTCGCCGGCGAGATCGGGCTTGTTGTTCACAACGTACCCGGCCACGACGCTCCCTTTGCCAGTGGTAGAGGGGCTCTGCTCGAACAGGATCTTCCGGTCGCCCTCATTGAAAGCATCTTCGTCTTTCAGGTCGCTCCGGATTTCATCTTTCACTTCCGAGACGTCGGCCTGGGGGACGTTGTCCTGTCCCTGCGTTGCGAGTACCCTGTAGAAACCGAGCTGGGCCGTGTCGCCGATTATGTTAATAACTTCGTCAGGGTTCTTGACGCCGGGGATCTGAACCACAACCTGATTATCTCCCTGTACCCGCACGTCCGGCTCGGCCACGCCCAGGCGGTCAATACGCTGGCGGATAAGATCCGCAGCCTGGTCCATCTCCTCGCGCGTCACCTTGCCGCCGCCGGTCTGAGATCCTTCTAGCTGCGCGCTCACGCCGCCCTGAAGATCCAGGCCAAGCCGCGTTGACTCAGCCACCGGCTGGCGGATGAAGATGAAATAGGCAGCCACGCCGAGCAAGACTACGACGAGGCCCATGACGATGAGGTTGTTTCGACGCGTACCCATAAATCGGGGCACAATTCTAGCTCATCTCGGGGCCATAGGTCAGGGGCCGGAAATATCAACCTCGTGCCAGGCCGGATTGCGCAGCCCCACTCTGGCTAATATATTCGGTTCATGCTCTGACCCGGGCCAACATCCCGCCCCCGTCCCCCTCCTCATTCGGATCACTGAGTCGGGCCGAACCGCAAGAGGAGGTCACGTATGCAATATCCACCATCCATCCCCGAAAGCCTGTACCGTGCCACGGAGAAGATGCGCGGCCCTGATGGCGTTGAGTGGCTGAACGGACTTCCTGCGCTCATCAGCGAGATCGAAGGTCGATGGTCGCTCTCGACGGGCAGGCCGTTTCCGGGTATCTGGGCGAACTGGGTGGCACCGGCAACCCTTTCCGACGGCACGCCCGCCGTACTGAAGCTGTGTTTCCCCGGGGAGAAAGTATTCCAGACGGAGGCTGAGGCGCTGCGTCTCTTCGACGGGCGCGGCATCTGCCGACTTCTCAGGCTTGACCTGGAACGTGGCGCGATGCTGCTCGAAAAATGCGAGCCAGGCTCATCACTCGCCAGCATCGAGAACGACAAGCGTGCCACCTCCATCGCGGCGAACGTGCTGCGGAGGCTGTGTCGTCCCGCGCCGATAGAACACAGCTTTCCGCTCGTTTCAGACTGGGCGCGTGGCTTCGAACGTTTGAGGCGGCGCTACGACGGTGACACCGGGCCGATCCCTGCTGCGTTGGTCGAGCGGGCCGAGGCGCTATTTGCGGAGCTTGTACCAACCCAGGCGGAACCACATCTTCTGCATGGAGACTTTCACCACGACAACGTCCTGTCCGCGCAGCGTGACGGGTGGATGGCGATAGATCCCAAGGGCGTCGTCGGTGAGCCAGCCTACGACGCCGCCACGCTGCTGCGCGAGCCGACGGAACTCGCGCACGATCCGCGCGCAGGGAAGATCCTCGAACGGCGCCTGGACCAGCTATCCGAAATGTTGGAGCTGGACCGCGAACGCCTGCGCGGTTGGGCGCTCGCCCAGTCCGTATTATCCGCGTACTGGAGCCTGGAGGACGGCCACGGCGTCTGGGATGAGGCGCTCGTCTTCGCGCGGCTGCTGTCGGAGATGGAGGTCTAGGCTGGCTCGGCGGAAGCCCGTTCCCCTTTGTAGCGGGAGATCCAGGCCCGCGACCACTCCCCGTAGTTACCCTCGGAGATAGCCTGCCGCGCCTGGCGGCAGAGGTCCGTCATGAAGTACACGTTGTGCAGGGTGATGAGACGATGGCCGAGGATCTCATCCTCCCGGACCAGGTGCGCCAGATATGCCCGGCTGTAGCCCATGCAAGTTTCGCATCCGCATTCGGGATCGAGCGTCCCGAGATCCCGCCTGAACCTGGCGTTTCTGAGGTTAAGACGGCCCGCGGCGGTGAGCGCCGCGCCGTGGCGGGCCAGGCGGGTCGGGAGTACGCAGTCGAACATATCCACGCCGAGGCCGATCACCTGCAAGATGCCTACGGGATCTCCGATGCCCATGAAATACCGGGGCTTCTCAGACGGCAAGCGCGGCGCGACACCCGCCAGGGTCTCAAGCATCTCCCCCCGAGATTCGCCAACTGACAGGCCGCCTACCGCGTAGCCATCGAAGCCGATGGCTAGTGTTCGCTCCAGGCTTTCGCGGCGCAGGTCGGGGAACAATCCCCCCTGCACGATGCCAAAAAGCGCCTGATCCCACCTCCCATGCGCCTCCTTGCACCGCTCCGCCCACCGCGCCGTCCGCCTCAGAGTTCCAGCCTGGTACTCGTGATCGCCCCCGCCGGCGGGCATTCGTCCAGCACCATCGCCACGTCAGCCCCGAGATCCTCCTGCACCCGCGTCGTCAACTCAGGGGTGAACGCGTGGAGAGACCCATCGTAGACCGAGGCGAACTCGACCCCATCTTCCGAGATGCAG
>JACDAR010000135.1 GCA_013695335.1 Rubrobacter sp. | reverse complement strand
GAGGCTTCTCGCCCGTCGGGTTGGCTACCGAGTTGGCGGAAAAAGAATGATCCCGATATCCCACGTCTGTAGCAGCAAACGCGCTGTGGGCGCTCGAAACCACGCCAGCAAGCAAGACGAACAGGGTGACTACAGCAAAGCAAAGTATGGTACGTCTGTCTAATCTACTGGTCCTCATTACCGAGGTCTCCTCCGGCCACATCGTTTCAAGTCGGCACTATCTTGGTGACGTTGATTATATTAGTGCGAGCTATCCAATGCGTAGGCCATTTGGCACATATTTGGAGGCAGGAACTTTCGAAAGACAGGTATCGGAGCCCGCGTTGTGTAGTTTCGCGTAAACGTGTAACATTTCTGAGCTGTCAGAAGCCACACTTGCTGGCCTGCAATAGAGTTGGACTTTAGTTGAATGACGCGCTCCATGCTCCGTCTGCGTCAGTCGTAGTAGTTATTTTGAGGGTCGTGCCCTCGTAAATCTTCACTGTGCTATTGGGCTCTGCCGTGCCTGAGAGGGTGAAAGATCCATCGTTATCAGAGGTGTTGTTGGCTGGGCTCGTGATCACCGGCGCGGCTGGCGCGGTGGTGTCCACGGCAACGGGCATCGCTTGTGAGGTCGACTGCGCCGACCACAGTCCAGCGTCGTCCTTGGCGTAGGCCGTGTAGTAGTAGGTGGTGCCGTTAGCGAGTCCCGTGTCGTTGAAGGACTGGGCTGTGCCTTCGTAGACCTGTGTCTGGTTGGAATCCGGGGTGGCGCTGGTTGCGAACCCCGTGGTCGAGCGAGGGACTCTCACAGCGGTGAAGTCCACGTCCGAAGGATTGGACCAGATGAGATAGACCTGTCCATCGCCCTGGCCGGCATCGAAGAGGTTCACGGCTCCGGGAGGCGTTGGGACGTTCAGCGCCAGGCTGTGATAACCACCACCGGAGATGGCTTCGACCTCGTTGACTCCCGCCGGGACATTGATCTCACCATAGGTGTTATCCCCCCAGGCGACTACCGTGCCATCATTCTTCAGCGCCAGGCTGTGAGTATAGCCAGCGGAGATTGCCTTCACGTTGGTCAATCCTGCAGGCATATTTCTCTGACCGTAGCTGTTATCTCCCCAGCTGACTATCGTGCCATCTGCCTTGAGCGCCAGGCTGTGAGACCCACCGGCTGAGATTGCCTGCACATTGGTTAGCCCCAATGGGACATTGGTCTGACCAGAGGCGTTGTCTCCCCAGGCGACTACCGTGCCGTCATTCTTCAGCGCCAGGTTATGCTTCCAGCCGGCTGAGATTGTCTTCACATTGGTCAACCCCGATGGGACATTCAACTGATTAGAGGAATTATCTCCCCAGGCAACGGGACCGGACGGTACAGTCTGGGCGTTTGCATCCTGGGTCACCATCAGCGAGTACACGAACATAGCCATCACGAACAATGACGCGATGAGCAGGGCCGACTTCTTACGATCCAACCTCTCGCTGGCAGATCCCAGCACGCTTGCGTACGAGTTCATGATGTTGCCTCCTTTGTAGATTCTGCTAGTAGTTATGGTCCCCACCGCTGCGGTCCAACGTCCTCTGATTTCCTCTTTCATGGTGTCCCTTCTCTCCCTTCGCTGACACCTTCTTCGCGTGTTTTCCACTCTAGAGCGGGAAACGCAACACGACCATCAAGCACTTGACAGCCTGGATGTTAAATTCCCAACAACGCTTCCATCCCGGCCAACACGAACCTTCGAGAGAGAATTATCTGGCGCGGCGAGAGCGTGGGGGAACAGGGTCTTGCTCTTTTCTCAGAAGATTTATCGAAATGATGGCGCCAGAAGAGAATATCCAGGCGCAGAATCCATGCAGCGCGCAGGTTCGGCTACGTTCGATGAAGGTGGAGATACGTGCGTCGGAGAAAAGAAGGGCCGGGGATGACCCCTGGCCCTTCTCGTAGATTTGCTGCTTCCGATAGAAATTAAGGCCCGACCGGGGCGACGAGGGCCGGGATTACCGAACCGCCGCGCCCTCAAGCGCCGGAGGAGTTCACCAGCCGGTCGTAGATGTCACCGCGCCTGTATCCCGACTCTCGCGCCGCCCGTGCCGCCGCCTTCGATGGACTCTCGCCATCCGAGACGCAATCTCTGGCCCGCCCGACGGTTTCATCGAAGCTAAACGTCTCGGGGATGGATCCGCCACGGACCACGACCACTACCTCGCCCTTGACCTTGCCGGAGAAATGTTCAGCCGCGTCGGCCGCCGTCCCGCGAAACACTTCCTCGTGCAGCTTCGTAAGCTCCCGGCACACAGCGACCGACGCATCGGATGGTAGATCCCCCAGCGTCTTCGCCAGCCGATTCGGGGACTCGAATAGCACGAAGGTGGACTCTTCGTGCGATATGCGCTCCAGCGTTTCCGTCCTGGCGCGGCCCTTGCGCGGCGGGAAGCCGAGAAACACGAAGGTATCCGTCGGCATTCCGGAGGCGACGAGCGCCGTGGTCAACGCCGAAGCTCCTGGCAATGCCTCGACCTTCGCGCCGCTTTCGATGCACGCGCGAACGAGCCGGTAACCGGGATCGGAGACGAGCGGCGTGCCAGCGTCGGTGACGAGCGCCAGGTTCTCGGACTTCGCCCTTTCGGAAAGTTCGGGGGCCAGGCGTGCCTCGTTGTGTTCATGGTAGGCGAGGAGCTTCTGTTCGATCTCGTAGTGGGCGAGTAGTTGGCCCGTGCGGCGGGTGTCTTCGCACAGGACGAGGTCCGCTTCGCGGAGAACCCGGAGGGCGCGCAGGGTGATGTCCTCCAGGTTGCCTATGGGTGTCGGGACTACGAAGAGCGTCAAGGATTTCCCAGCACGTACTCCCCGGATTCAGGGTCGCGGGCCAGCGCGGCTGCGCCGAGTATCCCTGACTTCGCCCCGAGCGTCGCCACCCTGATTTCGGCAAGGTCGCGGGCTGGGGAGCGGGCGCGAAGTTGGATCTCCCGCCGCGCTGGGTTCAGTATCAAATCGCCAGCCTCAACCACGCCGCCGCCTATGGCTACCACCTCGGGGTTGAAGACGTTCACGAAACCGGCGAGCCCGATGCCTAGCCACACCCCGGCCTCTTCGAGCACGGAGAGCGCCGCCTCGTCGCCACCTTCGGCCAACCGGGTCACGTCTTCGCCCAGGATTTCGCGGGTGGATGCGAGCCTGTTGAGGGCGGAGCCAGGCTTCTCGATGGCGACCTCGCGGGCGCGGCGACGGATCGCGGTTCCCGAAGCCATCGCCTCAAGGCATCCGCGATTGCCGCACGAACAGCGCGGTCCCGTAGCCTGAATCGTGGTGTGGCCGAGCTCGCCGCCAGCGCCCTGCGCGCCACGCATCAGGACGCCGTGCGTGATGACGCCGCCACCCACCCCCGTTCCCAGGGTTATGAAAACCAGGTGGTCAACGTCGCTCCCCGCCCCGAACCGGAACTCGCCCCACGCCGCCGCGTTCGCGTCGTTCTCGACGGTGAGGGGAAGGCCGATCCTCGGCTCAAGTTCGTCCTTGAGCGCGACGCCCTCGATGGCGTGCAGGTTGGGGGAGTAGATCACACGGTTCTCGGTCGCCAGGATGTTGCCCGGAACGGCGAGGCACACCCCGCCAACCTCGTGGCCGTTGCCAACCTCCTGGATCGCCCCTGCGAGGGCCTCGATCAAGCGTTTTGAGGTGTGGGGCGTCGGTTGGCGCACCTCGTCCAGCAGTTCACCGTCGGCCGAGACTATCCCGACCGCGATCTTGGTTCCCCCCACGTCCACCCCGATCGCGTTCACTGCCCCTCCCCCATTTCCATCAACCCTGTTTCCAGTCCACTATCTCAAGTTCAGCACGCCCGGAGTACGCGCTGCGACTCACGGTGTACGCCGCGTCGAACGTCCCATCCGGCACGTCATCGGGCGTTCCCCGCAACTTCGCGGCCACGCCCCCGCCAAGCCGCACCAGGTTCATGCCGTTCCAGATCTGACGCGAACCCTCGACCTTCAACCCTTGCGTAACGAAAACCGGCCTGTGGTTGCCGCTCCCGAACGGGGCGAGTTGCTCGTGCCATCCCAAAAGCCCGTCGGATACCGCATCGAGCGGAACCTCGGCGTCCACCTCGATGGCGGGTGTGAACACGTCGGGGTTCTCCCTCTCCTGCGACCTGACAGCCTCGTTCATCCCGGAGACGAACGCGTCGAACTCCCCAGCCTTCACGGAGAGCCCGGCGGCCTTGCGATGCCCGCCCCACTCGCCCATCAGACGCCGCACCGTAAAGAGCGCGCCGTACAGGTCAACGTCTGTCTCGCCAGCGCGCGCCGAACCGCCGTATGAGCCGTCGGCCCTGCGGTTAAGCACGGCAGCGGGCCTCCCCGTCGCCCCTGCCACCCTGCCGGCCACGAGCCCGGCGAGCCCACCAGCCTCCCCCGTCACCACGACCTTGAAGTCTTGATCCGGGTCTACTTCGAGGAGCGCCTGCTCCACTGCGTACTTCGTGCGTCGCTGGCGCTCGGAGTTGAGCTGGTTGAGTTCCCAGGCTATGCGCATCGCGGTCTTCAGGTCGTCCGTAAGTAGCATTTCCAGGGCCGGTCTTGGGTCTTTGATCCTGCCTATGGAGTTGATGCGGGGCCCGATCTTCCAGCCCAGGTCATCCTCGTCCAGCTCGCCCCTCACCCCCGCCACCTTCACCAGCGCCTCGATACCAGGCCGCGCACCGCCGCCCATCAGCGTCCGGTTGATGTGCCGCAGGCCCATCGAGGCAAGCGCCCTGTTGTCTCCGACCATCGGCGCGATGTCCACCACCGTTCCAACAGAGACGAGATCCAGCAGCCGCCCGATGCGCTGCTTGCCTTCTGGATCATCCAGCTCGCGGGCGACGGCCCACGCCAGCTTCCATGCCACCCCGACCCCGGCCAGTGGATCGTCCGGGTTCCATAGCTTCGGGTCGAGAACGGCGACAGCCGGGGGGGATTCAGGCGGGTTCTCAGGCGGGATGTGGTGGTCTGTGACTATCACATCCATCCCAAGTTCCTTCGCCAGCGCCACCTCGTTCCGGTTCGAGATGCCGCAATCGGCTGAGATCAAAAGGTCAACGCCTTCGGCGAAGAGATCCCGGACATATGGCTCCAGCAGGCTGTACCCCGTCTGCCGCGTCGGCAGCTTCACGGTCAGGTTGTCCGTGTAGTGCGAGAGCGCCAGGTACAGCAC
>JACDAR010000109.1 GCA_013695335.1 Rubrobacter sp. | reverse complement strand
ACCAAACGCTTTAGCTTCTCGTGGGGCACCAGTTCCAGGTCCGGGAGCCGGGTTTCGAGTAGCTCGTGGGAGCGGGGATTCTGAGCTTCCGTCTCCTCGGCGGCGGTCGCGCTCTCTACGACCAGCTCTTCGAGGAGGCCCGAGAGCACGGTCTCGAAGCTCGGGACTCCGAACCGGAACGCCAGGTCCACGACTTCCGGGCCGGGCGGAATGGGGAGCCCGGCGTCGCACACTACGAGCGTGTCCGTGTGCCCCAGCCGGGCCAAGGCGCCTGCCAGTTGCGAGTTCAGGATGCCTTCCCGTCTCATAGCCGGCACGCTCCCCGCTGCTAGAGGAAATCCGAGACGTTATCCGAGGTCACCAGGTTCACCTCGACCGGGACGTTCTCCTCCACGGACTCGCCCTCGATCACGCTCATCGCGTTCTCGACTCCTGCGGAGCCGATCTTGTCCGGTTGTTGGGCGATGGTGGCGTTCATGGTGCCGTCCTGAATGGCGTTCAGGGCGTCTTCTGAGCCGTCGAAGCCGACGAGTTTGACTTCATCTCCAGCTTGATCCCCGAGGGCTTGCACGGCGCCCAGGGCCATCTCGTCGTTCTGGGCGAAGATGCCCTTGATATCCGGGTTGGCCTGCAGGATATTCTCCGTCACGTTGAGTCCCTCGGCCCGGTCGAACTTGGCTGTCTGGCTCGCTGCGACTTCGATGGAGTTCTGGGCGTCGATCGCCTCCTGGAAGCCCTGACCTCTGTCGCGCGCCGGATCGGTGCCGGATATGCCCTCGAGCTGGGCGACGTTGCCGCTACCGACGAGCCGGATCAACTCCTCTCCGTCCATTCTGCCACCCTGCACGTTGTTTGAGGCTATGGTGGTGGCAACCTCTCCGCCCGATGCTTTGCGGTCCAGGGCGATGACCGGGATGCCGGCGTCGTTGGCGGCCTCGACGGCCGGGACGACGGCGTCCGAATCCACCGGGTTCACCAGAATAGCGCTCACCTGCTGGGATATGAAATTCTGGACATCGTCCTGCTGCTGGGCAGTGTCGTTCTGTGCGTCGGAGATAACGAGCTCCACCCCGGCCTCGTCGGCAGCCTCTTGGGCGCCGTCTCGCAGGGACACGAAGAACGGGTTGTTGAGCGTCGAGACCGAGAGTCCTATCCTTTGTCCTCCTTCTCCTTCTCCTCCTCGCTGGCAGCCGACTACCAGCGCTGCCAGAACGGCCAGGATCAGAACCACCAGCAGCGTTGTCGCCCTCGTCCTCACGCTAAGCTCCCTTCGTCGTGGATCTTTATCCCTTACGTCTCCTCAAAGTGTCCGTCATCACGGCGAGGGCGATGACGGCGCCTATGACCACCTGCTGCCAGAACGACGAGACGTTCAGCAGGTTGAGCCCGTTGCGCAGCACACCAAGAATAAGCGCCCCGATCAGGGTCCCCGAGGCGGTACCCACGCCACCCGAGAGGCTGGCGCCCCCGATCACGACCGCCGCGATGGCATCGAGCTCATAAGTGAACCCCCCCTGTGGATCGGCCGAGGCCAGCCGCGCCATAAACAAAATGCCGGCTATGCCGGCGAAGAGCCCCGAGAGGGTGTAGATAATAAGCTTCTGACGCGAGACGTTTATTCCTGAGAGCCTCGAAGCCTCCTCGTTGCCGCCGATGGCGTACATGCACCGGCCTGAATAGGTGCTTCTGAGTATCCCGAACGCGATAACCAACATAATGAGCGTCAGCACCACCGGCAGCGGTATGAAGAAGAGATCCCCTCGGCCCAGAGTGCGAATCGCCTCCGGGAGCGGGTTCAGTGGGACACCACCTGAGACCACGAGCGCCAGGCCTCGCGCCGCGCTCAGCATCGCCAGAGTGGCAATAAACGGCGGCAGGTTGCCCAAGGTGATGAGCAACCCATTGGTAAGCCCCGCCAGCGCTCCGGTACCGATCCCGAGTGCCAGAGCTACAGGCAGCGGCAGCCCGGCTACCACGCTCGCCCAACCGAAAACAATCCCGGCGAGCCCCAAAACGCTTCCCACGGAGAGATCTATACCGCCGGAGACGATTACGAACGTCTGGCCGAGGGCAAGGATAGCGACCACCGCTATCTGGATGCCTACGTTGAAGAGATTATTGAACGAGAGGAAGAATGGCGAGAGGATCGTCATCACGACGCAGAGGATGATGAGCCCCCCGAGTGGCCCGCCGCGGGACAGGAGTTCCCGGGGTTTGATCCGTCCAACCACGCTACTCAACGGCAGCCTCGCTCCCCTGCGTCGCCAACTCCATGACGTTCTCCTGGGTTGCCCCGTCTACCGAAAGTTCACCGGTAATGCGGCCCTCGCTCATCACCAGTATACGGTCGCTCATTCCGAGCACCTCCGGTAGGTCGCTAGAGATCATCAGTATCCCGGCCCCGTTCTTCGTGAGCTCGTTCATCAGCTCGTAGATCTCGACCTTCGCGCCGACGTCTATCCCGCGAGTCGGCTCGTCCATGATCAGGACCCTCGAATTGGCCAGGAGCCACTTACCGATAACGACCTTCTGCTGGTTGCCGCCAGAAAGGTACCGTATCTCCTGCTCCGGACTCGGCGTCCGTATGTTCAGGTCCTCGATCATCTTTCGCGCCCGTTTTCGTTGCTCCCGACGGTTGACGAGCCCAACGCTGGTGTTCAGCCCCAGCGAGGCGAGACTCAAGTTCTCTTCCACCGAGAGCGGCGGCACGATGCCTTGCCCCTGCCGATCCTCCGTTACGAATCCCATACCCCGGCGCTTCGCCTCGCGGGGATTCCCAAGTTTCATCCGCCGTCCCTCTACCCACACCTCCCCGGAATCCACAGGATCCACGCCAAAGATAGCGCGTGCCAGCTCCGTTCTACCGGCCCCGACGATGCCTGCCATCCCGACCACCTCGCCGGCCCGCACCTGGAAGGAGGCGTCCTCCAGAATTCCTTTCTGCGAGAGGTTATTCACCTCCAGCAGAACCTCTCCGGTCTCGGGCTGCTGGCGTGGAAACTGATCTTCGATGGGTCGGCCGACCATCATGCGCACGAACTCCGAGCGGTTGGTGCTGGCAGGCACCCGGTCCACTACCTTGCCGTCCCGCAAGACAGTCACCCGGTCCCCGATCTCGGCTACCTCTTCAAGGTGGTGAGAGATGAAGATCATGCTGACCTCTTCCTCTTTGAGACCCCGGATGATCTCGAACAGGCGCTCGACCTCCTGGCCCGAGAGCGATGCGGTCGGCTCGTCCATGACCAGGATTCGAGCGTCCAGGCTCAGCGCCTTCGCTATCTCGACCATCTGTCGCTGGGGGATACCAAGGTTGGAAACCAGGGCATTGGCATCCACCCTTACCTTCATCCTCTCCAGGATTCTGCGCGCCTCCTCGCCCATCTTGCGCCGGTTCACGAGTCCGAAACGCCGGGGCTGTCGGCCGAGGAAGATGTTCTCGGCCGTGGTGAGCTGCGGTACCAGGTTGAACTCCTGGTAGATGGTAGAGATCCCAAGCTCCTGAGCGACGGTGGCGGAGGAGATGCTCACCGGCTCGTCGTCTAGCAGGATCTCGCCTTCGTCCGGCTGGTAAGCGCCTGAGAGCATCTTTATGAGGGTGCTCTTGCCGGCGCCGTTCTCCCCCAGGATGACATGGACTTCGCCCTTCTCAAGCTCGAAGTCCACCTCATCGAGCGCCATGACACCGGGAAAGCGCTTCGTGATGCCCCGCATCTCCAAGAGGGGGCTCACGCGGTGCCCCTTACCATCTCGCACGGGTCTTGAATCACGAGCTCTGCTTCCGGGATCACATCCCCAGACTCAGAGTGGCGCTCGGCCTTTAGTTTGAAGTCTGGGTTTGTGGAGCCCGATCTGGAAATCCCGACCACGGCGCTGCGAAACGAGGATGGATTTGTACAGCGAAACGAGGATCTCTCCGCCGTCAGTAAAGACCTAAAGGCGAGCCCCCTCCTACCTGATCCCGTTTTCAGCGTCACCTCTATCCAATCATCTCGATCGTTTGTGGCCCCGCGTGTTCGGTCGGCCTTCCGGTTCCCCACTCGGCAGGATGCTACGCAACGCGAGCATAGGTAATGGTACTCGCAGGCCCTTGTCCCAGTCAAGTCGTTTATGGACACGACCCAAGCCTTCTGGAATTTCCGGTTATACAGCGTTTTTCATAGATGTTGCAGCCTACTCGAAGAAGCCAAAGAAGCGGCCCTGATCCCGCCAAAACATCCGAATCATCCAGCCGTCGAAGACGCCATCTGGCAAGGAATCCGCGAAGCACTCTTAGGCTTCAGGGGCACAGAGGAAGCTTTGCGACATACCGAAGCCGCAGAGGGCGTCCGATGAGGGAGAGCGCGTGGGCTGCTACGAGGACAGAAGGAATCTTCGGCGAACTCCGTGTGCAGCAACCGTGCAGCAACCCAGGTGAATATCCTGAAAACGTAAGAAAACCACCGTCAGAGAAACACGCTGATTTGCGGGAATTTTGCAAACCCTAGAAACCTCTAGCAAACTATCGTACTGACTTCGCATGACAGAGGTCACGAGTTCGAGTCTCGTCGGGTCCACTCCAGGGGTGCGGCGGTAATTATCCCGCCCCTCACTCTCCTTCGCGCAACCTGGCGACGAAGACGGGCGGTCGAGGTTGCCTGTCCCGTTCAGCTTGCTTCTAAGCGCGGCTAAGCCGTAAGGAGCCCAAGTCCTCCACCACGTTCGGGATGCTTATCCGGCCGCCGTGGCGCTTCAAGAAGTCCTGGAAAGCGTCGGCGCGCACGAACTCCAGCCCCAGGGGCCGGTTGTGGGT
>JACDAR010000070.1 GCA_013695335.1 Rubrobacter sp. | reverse complement strand
TTGCCATCGAGGCTCCCTGACCGGATGAGGGCGCGGTGGCGTGTGCCGCGTCCCCGATTATGATCATCGGTCCCCTGTGCCAGGTCGGGACGGAGGGGAGATCGTGGGTGGCCCAGCCAGAAATTTGCCCGGATGTAGCGCGGATGATCTCGGAGGCCGGGGTTCTGTCACCGGAGAAGAGGTCTATCAAGAGTTTCTTCCACTGGCCCGTAGTTGTCGCGGCTAGTTCGGACCTGTCTGGCTCGGTGGCGTAGGGAGGGTTGGCGAACCACCAGATCTCCCCCGAAGGGTGGACGGCGTACCCGAAGAAAGCGCGTTTACCGAAGATCATCCTGAACGTATCAGGCTCGTCGGGAACCTTCACGCCGCTGGCGTAGCCGCTGATGTTGAGGATGGGAATGTAGCGGGCTTCCGGGGCTTTCGGGTCGATGATCCGGCGCGTGCGTGAGTGGATGCCGTCGGCGCCGATGACTAGATCACCCGTCGTCTGCGTCCCGCCTTCGAACCGCGCCGTGACGCCACCGTCAGCCGTAGTCTCGGCATCGAGGAGCCGCTTGCCGTACTCGACGCGGACACCACGCTGGATCGCCTCGTCACGCAGCGTCCGGTAGAGGTCGGCGCGCTTGAGGGTGTGGCTGATCGGGCTGCCAGGCAGCGTCCCACCGTTGGGGACTTCGCCGAGGCGCTTGCCCGTGCCACTCTGGAACGACATGCGCGGGGTTGGGAAGCCCATGCCCCGCACGAGATGTTCGGCGTCTATGGCGCGCAGTGCATCGAGGCCGTTGCTGGCGAAGGTGAGGAAGGCGCCTGCACTTTCCGCCCCGCCGCGATGCGCTTCGTGGATCACCGAGTCGATCCCGGCGCGTTGCAGCGCCATCGCGGCCACGGGACCGGCCACGCCGCCGCCGATGATCATGGCCTTCTTCCTGCGTCCTGCTGACGTGTGCTGGTCACCCATGCGATGCCTCCTTGTTTCGTCCTGGGACTTTCCACAGGAGATCCGTGAAAGCCCAGAGGAGAAAACCCCGGAAGCTGCCGATGGGTCGCACGCGCGAGTTGTGGAACGCGGCGAAGCGCCATTTACCGTCATGCTTCACGGCGACGAGGGTCTGAATCGAATGTCGTTCGGGAGAGGGCCTGGACTTGCCCCGCATGATGGTGCCGCCGGTCGCATGTACGAGGGCGACCTCGGGCGTGAGGAACTTTATATCGGGGTCGCCGCCTACGAGCCGCGTGCCCTTGAGCCACTTGTCGAAGAGTTCCTGGTGGGAGCGGTATATCTCCCCGCTTCCCCTGGTGCGCGTGCCGTCGAAGGCGATGTAGTCGGCGTCCTCTGTGAAGCGGGAGCCATAGGCCCGGCCGTCGCCCCTGCCCCAGTCTGCGAGCAGTTCCTCGAAGAGGGTGCGTATCTCCGCTTCGTCTGTGTGGTGCGTCGTGGGTTCGTGGTTCATCAGGTCTGAAGGTCCTTTCTGGTTTTCTCTACCGCGGAGCTTCGACCTGCTATCCTTGAGCGCGCGTGACTCGGGGAACAGGTACCGCTTCGCGGTGCCCACTACTCGGGAAACCCGGCCCCCGGCACAAGGTGCTGCAACACCAGCCGGGGGCCGCCTGTGTCAGATCATGGGTTCTCCCTTTCGTCCAGCGCCTCGGCGCGTGCCTTCTCCAGTTCAGAATGGATTTCCCTCCACTGTGACATCCCTTCAAGCGTTCCGTCTTCGATCTCACGCACGAGCCCCCGAACCCATTCCAGTTCGGCCTCTTTGAGAATCAACTCGTGCTCGGACTCGATCAGCAAGAGGCGGGGCAGCTCAAACTGCTTCGCAACCTCATCGATGTGGGATCTCATCTCCGAGATCTCACCTTCGAGCAACCGCACTCTTTCTCCGAGCAACTCGGCCGCTTCGTCGGGGGGCAGACCAGCGATGAACGAGAGCCCTGCCGCGAACTGCGTATATTCCTTGACCGGCTCCCTCAAAAGTTCGCGCAGCCAGTCGAGGAACTCCTCGCGGCCCGCGCCGGTGATCCCGTAGACCGTCCGCTCCGGACGCTTGCCTTCCCGCACGACCTCCCTCGGTTCGATCAGCGCCTCCCGCTGAAGCGCATCCACCACCGAATACAGAGAGCTGTACCGAAGCCTCACCGACTCGTGCTTGCCCCGCTCGCGCATCGTGGAGACCATCTCGTACGGGTGCATGGGCCGCTCGTACAGGAGCGCCATCACCGCCAACGCCAGCGGGTTCGATACCTTCCTCTTCGACGACATCACACCTTCTATAGTCGAGATCGTCTAGTCGAAAACGACTATATCTATGGATCGGTTGGTTGTCAAGCGCGATTTTGGGCGATCTATAGAATGGTTGGATGTTCGCCGGATGTCAGTGGCCCTCGGTTCACGGATGAAAGAAAGCGCGCAGATAG
Source organism: Rubrobacter sp. (assembly GCA_013695335.1). Taxonomy (GTDB): domain Bacteria; phylum Actinomycetota; class Rubrobacteria; order Rubrobacterales; family Rubrobacteraceae; genus JACDGB01. The sequence continues at coordinate 210 of JACDAR010000070.1, read as the reverse complement.
CCCCGAAATCTCCCGGACGCCCACGGACGGGACATCGCGGCAGGCTCAGGCTCTCCTTCGGGGGTCAGCAGCATAGAACCGTTCTCCGGGAACGTTTCTCCTCTGCGCCCTTTGGTACGGTGCGGGCAAACTATCCAGATAGCTCGGGGACGCCAGAAGTCGAGATCACCAACCCTTCGGGCGGTATCCTCGGTGGCGATCACCTGGAGA
>JACDAR010000066.1 GCA_013695335.1 Rubrobacter sp. | reverse complement strand
GCATGTTCGAGGCGCTCACCGAGGAGGCCCAGCAGGCGGTGATGCGCGCCCGCGAGGCGTCGGCCGGGACGACCCGGACGGCGGCCATCGGCACGGACCACCTACTCGCCGGCATCGTGAGCGGCGACAGCCTGGCGACGGAGGCGCTCCGCCGCGCCGGGGCGAACGTGGACGGAATGCGTCACGGGTTCCGGGAGTACCGGGGAGACCCCGGCGAGCAAGTCTATACGTTCACGCCGAGCGCCAAGCGCGCCCTTCAGCTCTCCTTTACCGCCGCCAGGCAGATGGGCGCGGCGCAGGTCGGCAGCGAGCACTTCCTGCTCGGCCTGCTCGGCGAGGGCGACGGAAACGCGTACCGCATCCTCTCCCAGAACGGGGCCGGTGACGGCGAGGCGTTGCGGCGTGAGATCCTGCGCCTCCTCCAGCAGCGTGGCGCAGGTACAGGCGCAGGGACCGGAATGCCCGGTGCGGCTCCTGGTGGGCCGGGAACGCCTGGCGCGCCTCCGAGCGACAGCAAGACTCCGACCCTGGATCAGGTGTCCCGCGATCTCACCGAGATGGCCCGCAACGGCGAGCTCGACCCGGTGATAGGACGCGCCGAGGAGATAGCCCGCGTCGTCCGCATCCTCAGCCGCCGCACCAAGAACAACCCGGTGCTCATCGGCGAGGCAGGCGTCGGCAAGACAGCCATAGCCGAGGGCCTGGCGCAAAGAGTTATCTCCGAGGATGTGCCCGAGTCGCTCAAGGGCAAGCGCGTGGTCTCCCTCGACGTTGGCGGCCTCGTGGCCGGCACCCGCTTCCGGGGCGACTTCGAGGAGCGGATGCAGCAAATGCTCAAGGAGCTCCAGCAGGAGGATCGCGATATCATCCTCTTCATTGACGAGCTGCACCAGATCGTTGGCGCAGGCGGGGCAGAGGGCGCGGTAAACGCCTCCAACATGCTCAAGCCCGCGCTGGCGCGAGGAGAGCTTCAGGTCGTCGGGGCCACCACGCTCGACGAGTACCGCAAGAACGTCGAGAAGGACCCGGCGCTGGAGCGCCGCTTCCAGCCCGTGCTCGTGGACGAGCCGACGGTCGAGGAGACGGTATCCATCCTCTTCGGGTTGCGCGACCGCTACGAGGCGCACCACCGCGTGAAGGTCTCCGACGAGGCCATAGGCAGCGCGGCGACGCTCGCGGATCGCTACATCATGGATCGCTACCTGCCGGACAAGGCCATAGACCTCCTCGACGAGGCGGCGGCCGAGGTCAGGCTGCGCTCCACTGTGCCGCCGGTTGACGTGCGGCGTATCGAGGAGGAGATCTCCGGTCTCGAGCGTGAGAAGGAGGACGCAGTCAGGGCCGAGGACTACGAGAAGGCGGCTGGCTTCAAGCAGCGCATCGAGCAGCTCAGGATCGAACTGGACGAGCACCAGGAGGGATGGGCCGGAGGCCGCGAGTCAAACGCCCCCGAGGTGACGAAGGAGGATATCGCCCGCATCCTCGAAGAGTGGACCGGCGTCCCCGCGACCAACATCGTCCAGGAAGAGGCCGAGAGGCTCCTCAACCTGGAGGCCGTGCTGCACGAGCGGGTAGTCGGCCAGGAGCAGGCGGTGACCGCCGTCTCCGAGGCCATCAGGCGCGCGAGGGCTGGTATCAAGGATCCGAAGCGCCCTGTCGGCAGCTTCATCTTCCTCGGGCCCACGGGCGTGGGGAAGACCGAGCTTGCGCGGACGCTCGCCGAGTACCTCTTCGGTGAGGAGGACGCCATGATCCGGATCGACATGTCCGAGTACCAGGAGAAGCACACCGTCTCCCGGCTCGTCGGCGCGCCTCCTGGCTACGTCGGCTACGACGAAGCAGGCCAGCTCACCGAGCGGGTCCGCAGGAGGCCATACTCGGTCATCCTCTTCGACGAGATCGAGAAGGCCCACCCGGACGTGTTCAACACGCTGCTCCAGGTGCTCGACGACGGGCGTCTCACGGACGCGCAGGGCCGGACGGTCAGCTTCGAGAACACGGTGGTCATCATGACCTCCAACGTCGGCAGCCAGCACCTCGTCTCCACACGGCAGTTCGGCTTCACTGGCGGCAGCGGCATGGACTTCAAGGAGACCGAGCGCCGGGCGACCGACGCGCTGGAGCAGGCGTTCCGCCCCGAGTTCCTGAACCGGGTGGATGAGATCATCGTGTTCCACGCCCTGAGCAAGGAGGACGTGCTCCGGATCGTGGACATCATGCTCGGCAGGCTCAACAAGCACCTCGAGAGCCAGCAGGTCCAGGTCGAGGTTACGCAGGCGGCAGAGGAGTTCCTCGCCGAGGAGGGCTACGATCCCAAGTTCGGCGGTCGTCCGCTCGCCCGGACCATCCGCCGCCACATCGAGAACCCGCTTTCGAGCAGGATCATCGGCGGAGACTTCAACCCAGGCGACACCATCGCTGTGGATCGCTCCGACGACGGGCGCGACGAACTGACCTTCGTGGTGAAGGAGAAAATCTCTTCCTAGAAGGGTCAGCTAGTAAGCAAGAGAAGGGCTCCCTGATTTTCAGGGAGCCCTTCTGTTTATCCGTTTCGACCGGTTCTCCGAGCGGAGCCGTCATCCAAAAACGGCTACGCTCGATTCCTGAACTCTCGCTAAGGGATGTTGACCCTGGCGTCCCCTCCCGCCACGCTGTAGTCGAGGGCTGTGTCAGTCCCTGTGCCTCCGTCGAGGGTGTCAGCCCCGCTTCCCCCGCGCAGCTTGTCATTGCCCCCCGCTCCGCACAACACGTCGCTAGATCCCAACCCATCCAGCGTGTCCGGCCCGTCCTGGCCGAGCAGAAGGTCTGCCCCCGTGGTGCCGGAGAGCGCGTCGCTTGTGCTGCCTCCCGCCTTCACGGTAACTGGTAAGGTGGCGCTTTTATTACCGTCGCCCACAGTGATCTTCAAATTAGATGTGCCCGTGATTTCAGAGACGGTGGTTATGGTGGCCGTGCGGGTGGCCCCCGTGCCGCCGAAGGTGATGTTGCCCGTCGGGATGAGGGTGGTGTTGGATGAGGTGGCGCTGAGGGTAAGGGGGTCGCCGTCAGCGTCGGAGATTTTGAGGGTGATCCTTCCCCTGTTTGCTGCGAGGCAGGCGCTCTGGCTTGCGCTTCCCGCCACCACCGAGATCGTCGGCGCCAGGTCTTGCCGCTCGAAAGATCCGGTGTCGCAGGCAGTTCCCTGCGGACGGCTTACGCCGCGCTGGTCTGTGGTGAGGATGAGTCCTCCGCAGCCGTTGGTCCCCTGTGGGATGGTGTTCAGCGCGGGGCTGCCAGCCAGGAGGGCGTGGGTTCTGGTTGGACCGCCGTTGTTTGCCAGAGGACCGAGGCCGGGAGAGTTGTTTGCGATGATCTGGTCGCCCGTCTTATTAAACGAGCCAGTGGCGTTGCCATCCCCGATGAGGTTGTAGCCTTCCGAGGTGAACGAATTGACGCCGCCATTGAAGAGATCCACGTCGGTGGTGTTGTTGGCTGCGATGATGGAGGAGCCGATCACGGTGCTGGTAAACGTGTCCCCGGCGCTCGACACGCCCGCTCCCTGACCTTCGGGGGCAGTATTGTTGGTGATGGTGGTGCTGCGGATGGTGGTCAGGCCATTCGCATTGAAGACGCCGCCCCCAGTCTGCGCGGAGTTGCCCGAGATGGTGCTGTTCACTACGTTGGTATTCCGTCTCAACAGGTTCGTGTCGCTAAATATGCCGCCACCGGAGCCTGGGGCGGAGTTGCCGCTGATGGTGGAGTCTGCAAAGGTCGCCCTGCCTTCTAAGTTGACGATGCCGCCGCCGAATCCGCCATTGTTGGCGGCGGAGTTGCTGCTGATGGTGGAATCTGTGACACGCAGCGTGCCCACGTAGTTGAAGATGCCACCGCCGTATCCGCTGTTGTTGGCGCGGATGTTGGAACCTGTGATGGTCACTTTGCCTCTGTCGTTGTAGATGCCGCCGCCGGAGAAGAAACCGTTGTCAGTAGAGTTGTTGCTGATGGTCGAATCCGTGACCGTCAGAGTGCCGGAATTGTAGATGCCGCCGCCTGTGAAGGTTCCCGAGTAGTTATCGGTGATGGTTGAATCTGTGATGCTCAGCGTGCCACCACGGTTTATGACGCCGCCGCCATCGCTGTTTTCGGCCGTGTTGCCACCGCTAATCGTCAGACTCTTCAGTGAGAGGTTCACGCCTTGTATGGCGAATGCCCTCGTGGTGTTGTTGCCGCTCACCGTGACGCCAGCCACCCCACCATCTATCGTGGTCTGGGACGTGTCCGTGAAGGTGATCTCGCTCGCCAGCATGATGGTGCGCTGATCCGAAGGCAGATTGAAGGTGATGTTATCTGCCACACCGTTAGAGTTGGCAATCGCCACCGCAGCCCTTAGCGTTCCCCCTCCAGAGTCCTCGTTGCTTGTCACTGTGAGATCCGCAGCCTGTGCCGGGCTTGCCATAACAGCCATAGCGACGCCCGTGAACACGAGAACCATAAGTCTTAGCGCCATCTTCGACATCCCTCACTCCTCCGCACCTGGGTGGTCATTTGCGTAGCCCTGGGTATCATGGCCCAACAAGCCGCCCACCGCATCCCCCAAATGGGCTATCTTTTTCTAGCCCATTTGAGCTAGAGACTTTTTGTGGGTCAGGCATGGAGGATAGCGTCGTCGTAGACTGCCCACCGAAGGACGCGATTAGCTCACTTCCGAGATGCAGGTTCAGGCTACGCAACAATAATCCACTGGTAACCGCAGCATGAAGTAAGGGCTCTCCAATTTGGGGAGCCTCACTTTTGCCCGTCTAAGTACGTTCTGGGGAGAAACGGCCCCTACTCGTTCAGGCTGCCTTCACGCTCGACCCGTAGTTGCGGGTCGGTGCCAGGGATGACGCGGCGGAGCAGGCGCTCTGTGCGCTCGAAGAAGTTGGTGCGGTCGAGGATCGGGTTCCAGACGCCCACGGTGATGCAGTAGTAGGTGTCGTAGGGGCTTTCGTGGTGCACGTCGTAGTGTTCCTGGGAGAGGATCAAACCTCGCCTTTGCAGCCAGGCCGCGAAAGAAGGCGGCTCTTCCATGTGGGCCCACTTGTGGAACTGGTTGGTGAGGAAAATGGCGAAGCAGAGCGCGAGGAAGAAGGCCGCAAAAAGGGGGCCCCAGGCCGTAGTTTCGGTTGGCATGGCGAGCCAGACCAGCAGCATGGCGGGGAGGCTCACCAGGCAGTTGTTGCCGTTTGTGTCTATGAAGTCGTGGGTGGTTATGCCCTTGGGTCGACGTGGTGCTCGCGGAAAGCCCCTACGAAGTTGGGGCCGACGATCGGGGTTTCCGACGAGCCGAAGTTATCGGCCAGAAAGTGAACGAACCCAGAGAAAAAATCTCCAGCCAGGTAAGCCAGTATCGCGAGCAAAGGAAGGAGCCATGCTTAGCCGAAGGTAGTGAGCCCCCGGTACACGTCTATACCTATGAACAAAGCGAGCACGAAGAACGCCACGATGCCGAACAGCTCCAGAATGTAATGCCCCCAGCCGGTCTCGGGGCGGGGCCGTTCTTCCAATGTGGGATCTTGCTGGATCATATGAATTCTCCTCCTATTGCTCACAGGGGCTACGTCCTGCGGGGCGCGCCCGGATCAACGCCCGGAGGTGTACCCGCCGCCACTCCTCACATCAGACTATACCGAACCGTCATGTCAGGGCAAGGATGAACCTGGTCCGATGCACGTGTTGCCCATCCCCGGTGTTGAGCTTCCCGCCATGATGGAGCTGCCAGAAAGTTTCACCACGAGAACCACCATTCTCGAAGACGCGGAAGAGGTGGCGGCCCTGCTCGCCGCCGGTGCGTTCCCAGGTAGCGGCGAGGCTGACATGACCGCGGAGGAGATCCGGGACGACTGGGCTGATATAGATCTCGCGGAAGAATCGGTGACCGTGGTCTCGCCAGATGGCCGCATCGCGGGCTACGCGGACGTGGTGAACCGTTCTTACGTTTCGGTCTACGGCTACGTTCACCCTGACTTCCATGGACTGGGCATCGGGGCGTATCTTGTCGGATGGGGCGAGGGCTGGACGCGGGATCACATGCCACGCGCCCCCGAAGAAGCCCGCGTCAGCGTGACGCACTACATCAACGCCAGAAACACCGCAGCAAGGAGCCTGCTCGAAAGCGCCGGGTACGCTCCGGTGCGCGGAACCTACGTAATGGAGATTCAGCTTCGAGACGCCCCGCCGGAACCGCAGTGGCCCGAAGGGATAACCGTCCGCACCTTCGTCCCCGGCGACGAGTGTGCTGTGTTCGAGGCTGTCGAGGATGCTTTCATGGACGTGTGGAACCGCTCGCGAGGCACGTTCGAGCGGTTCGCCGGGCTGACGGAGCGGGAGTCCTTCGATCCCTCACTCTGGTTTCTGGCTATGGATGGCGACGAGATAGCCGGCACGGTTCTGGCCAAGAAGATCTCAGGCGAAGGATGGGTGGACGTGGCCGGTGTGCGTCGTCCATGGCGCGGTAGGGGACTCGGTCTCGCACTGCTCCGCCACGCCTTCGGCGAGTACCACAGGCGCGGCGTGGTGAAGGCAGGTCTCAGCGTGGACGCGGAGAGCATCACGGGCGCGCCCCGGCTCTATGGCAGAGCCGGTATGCACGTCGCCAGCGAGTACGTCGTGTACCAGAAAGAGCTGCGTTCGGGAGTTGATCTCGGAAAACGGCGAGGTCTCGAAAGCGAGCCCGGTTAGGGATCTTCTCGCGGCAGGTATGGGTCCGCGCTCGCCGGATCGAAGCCTTCCGCGCGCACCTCGAAGTCCAGAATCGCTTCGTTGTGCTCGGAGTATTCCGTGTCTATGGTGAACGTATCGCCAACGCTGCTTTCGCCGACTTTCTCCTCGACCAGCCGGGCCAGCTTCTCGATGTCGTGGGTTCTGCCCCATATCTCGCAATCCAGTATCTTCGGGCCGAGGTTCGTGGTCTTCGGCGTGAGGGTCCTGATCGTAAGGTGCATGTACGGCCCGAAGTGGTCGTGGGGACCGTAGGGGTCTTCGGATAATTCGGAGTTCGAGGGGTCACTGATGTATTCGTCGAGCAGATCCCGGAACTTGAGAAGCCCCCCACGGGAGCCGATGAACCGCCAGCGGCCGGGCTCCTCGCAGAAGTCGCAGTGGAAACCAAGATCGCGCCACATGGACCTGAACCATTCGTCGCCCTCCCTTGAACCTACCACGACAGGAAGTCTACTCGGCGCGGATCGTCCGGGGAACGTACAGCTTGTGGACGTAGTCGCGGACCATGCGCTGGGTGGAGAAGCGGGGCGCGACGGTACTTATGGCCTCTTTCATTACGTCGACCCAGCCCTCCGGCGTTCCCGCGGGATTCCGTTCGTAGAAGAGGGGTACGATCTCCCGTTCCAACGTCGCGTACAGCGATTCGGCGTCCTCGGCGTCCTGCTCTTCCTGGGAGGCATATTCCAGGGGCTGCCCGATGGCCCAGCCGTTGCGGCCGTTGTACGCTTCGGGCCACCAGCCGTCGAGGACGCTGAAGTTCGGGGCGCCGTTCAGGGAGGCTTTCTGGCCTGATGTGCCGCTTGCTTCCAGTGGGCGGCGCGGGTTGTTGAGCCACACGTCCACGCCCTGGGCGAGGTGGCGGGTGACGTTCATGTCGTAGTCTTCCAGGATCACGATGTGCCCTGCGAGGTCCTCGTCTTTGGCGGCCCTGTATAGCGCCCTGATGAATTCCTTGGCCGGGCTGTCTGCCGGATGCGCCTTGCCCGCGAATACGAACTGCACCCGGCGTTCGTTGTCCTTGCAGATGCGGCGCAACCGTTCGGGGTCGGAGAGCAGGAGCGTCGCACGTTTGTATGTGGCGAAGCGCCGGGCGAAGCCTATGGTGAGCGCGTCGGGGTCTATCTCCTGCGGCGGCACGACGCTACCGGCGCGTTCGCGTTGCAGTGTGAGGCGACCGTTAACGAACTCGGCCATCCCGCGTTTCACCGCCGCGTGCGTCTTCCACAGTTCCGCTGGCGGTATCTCCTCGACGAACGACCACGCCGATTCTTCCTGCACCATCTCGCGCCAGGCTCTGCCCCCTGAATGCAGGTCGAAGAGGTCTCCCATCTGCGGGGAGAGCCAGCTCCAGGTGTGGACGCCGTTGGTGACGTGGGTTATGGAGCGTCCGACCCGGCCATCGTCCCTGCCGTCGAGCAGATAGCTCCACATCTCCGCTGACACGTCGCGGTGCAGCTCCGAGACCGCGTTGCGGGCTGCCGAGACGTTCATCGCAAGCACCGTCATGTTGAAGGTGGAGCCCCATTCCTCTTCCTTGTGACCCAGGTGCCACACGCTGGCTTCGTCCGTGTTCAGGGAGTCGGGCCATGATCCGGCGAACTCTCGGAACAGGTTGGGGGAGAACGCGTCGTGGCCCGCGGGAACAGGGGTGTGGGTTGTGAAGACGGTGGTTCCGGCTACATCCTCGCGGGCCTCTTCGAATGAGGCGCCGCCAACCACGCGTTCGCGCATCCTCTCAAGGACGCAGAATGCCGCGTGGCCCTCGTTCATGTGGAAGACGGCTGGACGCAGGCCAGCAGCCCGCAGGGCGCGTACTCCGCCGACGCCCAGGATCAACTCCTGCGAAATGCGCGTGCGGGAGTCGCCGCCGTACAGCCTGGCTGTGAGGTTGCGGTCCTCCGGGGAGTTCTCTGGGATGTCGGCGTCGAGGAGGAGGACCGAGACGTGGCCCACGCTTGCCTTCCAGACCTTCAGGTAGAGTTCGCGGCCTGGCATGCTGAGGGAAACCAGGATCTCCCGCCCGTCCGGGTCGCGGGCCGGGAGGATGGGACGCATCTCCGGTTCGAATGGCTCGTAGACTTCCTGCTGGCGGCCTTCTGCGTCCAGGCGCTGGCGAAAGTAGCCCTGGGCGTAGAGAATGCCGACTCCGACAAGCGGAACCCCGAGGTCGGATGCGCTCTTCACGTGGTCGCCGGCTAGCACCCCGAGGCCGCCTGAGTAGATCGGCAACGACTCGTGCAGCCCGAACTCCGCCGAGAGATAAGCGACCTGACCCCCAAAACGGGGATAGACGTGGCCCATCCAGGCGCCCCGCCGGTCGAGGTAGGAGTCCAGGTCGCGCAGCGCCCGATGGTAGGCGTCCACGAAGCCAGCGTCCTCGGCGGCGTCCGGGAGGTTGGCCGTCTCTTTCAGGAGCCGGACGGGGTTGTGTTCCGTGGTCTCCCAGAGATCCGGATCAAGCCTGGCAAATAGTCCTTGCATATCTGGACGCCAGGTCCAGAACAGGTTGTACGCCAGCTCAGGCAGCCTGTTCAGGCGGGCCGGAAGATCATTCCACGCGTCGATGTCCCTCTTTACGTAGTCCACGAGGGTGGATTGTAAAGGTATTCTCCCTAGGCGCAAATCGGGGGCCAGGCCATGCAGGCTGCCGAGATGCTATCTGGCCTGCCGTTTCAGGCTCGAATAGGCGTCGTTGATGACGCGCATCCTGGATTCCGCAAGCTCGCGGGCCTCTGGTTCGAGGTCGTGCAAAAGGTCCGGGTGGTGGATCTTCGCCAGCTTCCTGTATGCGGTGGTGACTTGATCCTGCGGCGAACCTGCCCGCAGGCCGAGGATACCGTAGGCCAGCTCGACCCGCGTCTCCTCCTCGGCCGTGCGCGAGATTCTCTCTCCGTTGCGGTTACCGATCCTGCCCTCATCCTGGGAGACGTTTCTCTCCTTGCCGAGCGCCCTGGCAAACCTCATGGCTGCGTTGCGGTTGGAGACCCTCAGCCGCACCTCGAAGCCAGAACCCGAGATCTCGAGCAAACCGTACATAACCTGGTCAAGGCGGGGATTACGCGAAAAACGGAGATCCGGCCTCCCATCCTCCCTGACGTGCTGCCACGTGTGCCCCACGACATCCGCGTCGGAGGGCGCCCCTCCTTCTTCCACCCTGTATTCCGGGCCGAAAGCCACGTCGAAGGAGGCGTAGGAGATTGCCCTGTAGCGTTCATCCTGATTGAGAAGCAGCGTGTCGGGCATGAAGTACAGTTGGGAATCCCCCAGATCCAGCCTCCACACATCGACGTTGGTACGGATGCCAGGTGGGTCCTGCACCGCCACCCCAACCTGCCTGACAGGCGCCCGCAGCGTCTCTGGCCCATCCTCGACGCGCCACACCTTCTCGGACTCGGCGAGCGCCTCGCAGGCCCGCCTCACGTCCACGAAGTGTGTGGCCTCGTCCCCCTGCAAGTCGTAGCGGACGGGGACAGCCCGTCGCCTCCCGTGCCTCGCGTACATCAGCAGGGCTGAGGCGGCTCCAACTACCAGGATCGCCAGCGCAATCGCCGTGGAGAAGAGCATGAACGTGGCGATGGCCGCAAGGAGCGCGCCCGCCGCCAGCAAGGTTGCGGCGCCCGCGCCTTTGGGATGAGCGCCTATCTTCTCCAGGGTCTTTTTGTTCATCTCATTTAACATACTGCCCATAACCTGGCACTCTTAGCCCAAAATACGGGGCGGAGGGCGAACCTTGTAGACGGGTTGCCCGGCGAGTAACATGGAAACTGGATCGTGGGAAACATTACGTATGGGGCGGATGAATCCGGGGGGCGTACCGGCTGTGGATCCTGGGCCAAACGTACCGGGGCGCGCGGACGGGTATCCTGCGCGGTCTCGTCCATTATTCGGATGGAACTCATTCCGAATAATGGACTCGCCAGAGCGGGACTAGGGGTGGCATGATCTCGGACGAAAACCAGCGCGAAGCATCCGCCCGGCAGGGAGAGCGGGGGAGGGATCAGCGTGAGATCGATGACCCTCCTGAAGATGACGACCGCGCTGGCTCCGGATGGCGGTTGCCGCGATCCTATCTCCGCCGCGCGGCGGTGCCGGCCGCGGTTCTCGTGGTCTCGCTTCTCCTGACCGTGCTGGCCTGGCAATACGTGCGGGAGAGCGTGCAGGCCAGGGAACGCGTCCGTTTCGATGAGACGGTCAGGGCGGTTCAGGGGGCCATAGACCGCCGCACCAACGCGGGCCTGGATGCGATATTCGGCGCACGCAGCTTTTGGTATGCGAGCAAGACCGTGGAGCGGGGCGAGTGGATGAGCTACGTCGAGGATCTGAATCCAGGGAAGCGCTTCGTTGGCCTTCAGACCCTGGGATACGCCGAACGTGTGGAGCCTGGGGAGAGGGAAGCCTACTCCCGGCGGGCTGAACAGGCAGGCAGGCCACAGTTGATCCCGCAAAACGCGAACTCCGACTACTACCCTGTGATGATGGTTGGCCCTTCTGGCCCGGCCAACAGTGAAGTGCTCACCGAGGACTGGTACTCGGTGCCAGCGCACCATGCAGCCATGGACAGGGCACGCGATACGGGGGCGCCGCAGGCTACAGGCAAGATCCAGGTTTTCACCGAGATAACCCCTGACCCGAACGCGCCCCTGCTTTTTCGGCCCGGATACGCCGTTTATCTCCCTGTCTACCAGAAAGGAGAGCCGACGGATACAGTCGCCGAGCGTCGTAGCGCCCTCGAAGGATTCGTCTTCGGTTTCTTCAGGATGGACGATCTGCTCGGGGGCGCGTTCGAGGATCCCACCCAGACCGTGGACTTCGAGGTCTACGACGACAAGGCCCTGGCCCCGAGCCAGCTCCTCTACGACGATGACGAGGTAACGCGCGCCAGGGAAGACAACGCCGACAGGTTCTCTGATACCAGCCAGGTAGAGGTAGCTGGACACGAGTGGAGCCTGTTCTTCACCAGCCTCCAGGAGTTCAAGGATCTGGCGGGAGGCGGCAGGCTCGCCACCTTCGTCCTGTTGACGGGTATAGGCGTGAGCCTGCTGCTGTTCGGGATCACCTCCGTGCTAGTCCGTAGCCGCATCTTGGCCGAGCGGGCCAGCAGGAAGTTCGAGGACGCGAACAGGGAGCTCCAGGCGACGAACCGCGAGCTGGAGGCGTTCAGCTACTCCGTGAGCCACGACCTGCGCGCCCCCCTGCGCAGCATGGACGGGTTCTCCCAGATCCTGCTCGAAGACTACGGGGACGAACTGGACGAGGAGGGCCGCGATTACCTCGGGCGCGTGCGGGCAGCCAGCCAGCGCATGGGCAATCTCATAGACGATCTGCTGGAACTCTCGCGGGTCACGCGCGGCCCCTTGCGGCGCGCGTCAGTGGACCTTAGCGCGATCGCTGCTAGCGTGGCCGAGGGTCTCAGAGCCTCTGACCCCGAACGCCACGGAAGCTTTGAGATCTCCGAGGGTCTCGTTGCGCGGGGCGACGCCAAGCTCCTGCGGGTTGCCCTCGAAAACCTGCTAGGTAACGCCTGGAAGTTCACATCCAAAGAGCCGGATGCCAGGGTGGAATTCGGCGTTTCCCGGCAGGGGGTGGCTCAGGTTTACTACGTGCGCGACAACGGGGCTGGCTTCGACGCGACGTACGCAGGCAAGCTGTTCGGGGCGTTCCAGAGGCTGCACGGCTCAGAAGAGTTCGAGGGGACAGGGGTTGGGCTAGCGACCGTGGCGCGGGTGATAAGGCGCCACGGCGGAGAGGTCTGGGCCGAAGGCGAGGTCGGCAAGGGCGCAACATTCTATTTCACGCTGGAGGGCGGACCTCACCCGGGGACCACGCTCCAGCCGAAGGACTGACGGTGGGTACGCCGCTCAGGGTGCTCATAGTCGAAGATTCCCCCGACGACGTGCTGCTCGTCGTGCGCGAGCTCAGGCGCGGTGGTTACGAGCCCACCTACGAGCGCGTCGAGACCGAGGAGGATCTGCGGCGGGCGCTCGAAAGCGGGGTGTGGGATCTCGTCATCTCCGACTACAACATGCCGCGTTTTCAGGCCACCGAGGCCCTCAAATTGTTCAAGGAGCGTGGCCTCGACGCCCCTTTCGTGGTCGTCTCGGGTTCTGTTGGAGAGGAGATCGCGGTCGAAACCATGAAGGCCGGGGCCAGCGACTACGTGATGAAGGACAAGCTGACCCGCCTCAGTTCCGCAGTCGCAAGGGAGTTGCGCGAGGCCAGGGCGAGACGCCTTTACAGGGAGGCCATGAGGCGTCTCGAAGAGACCGAGACGCGCTACAGGTCGTTGGTGGAGCAGATACCGGCCGTGACCTACGTGCAGGAACCCATCGAGTCGGATAACCCGAAGGCAGTGACCTACATGAGCCCGCAGTACGAGACCATGTTCGGCTACCCGCCGGAGAAGGAGATACTCGACGAAGAACACTGGCTCAGGATGCTGCACCCAGATGACCGCGACCGCGTGCTGTCCGAGGAAGAGCGCACGGACGATACGGGCGAGCCCTTCGAGGTGGAATACCGCGTAGTCGCCGGGGACGGCAGTGTGGTTTGGGTGCGGGGCCAGGCCGTGCTGGTGAGAGACGAGGACGGCCATCCCCTGTACTGGCAGGGCATCCAGTTCGACATCACGGATCAGAAACGAACGGAGGAGGCGCTCAGGGAGAGCGAGGAGCGCTTCAGGGCCACCTTTCGAGCAGGCCGCCGTCGGCATGGCCCACGTGGCCCTGGACGGACGCTGGCTGCACGTCAACGATAAGATGCTTGAGATCGTCGGTTATAGCCGGGAGGAGTTGCTCTCGCTCACCTTCCAGGACATCACCCACCCCGATGACCTCGATGCGGATCTGGAACAGGTCCGGCTGCTGCTAGCCGGAGAGATAGGGACATACTCGATGGAGAAGCGCTACTTTCGCAAGGATGGATCGGTGGTGTGGATAGAGCTAACCGTCTCCCTCGTCAGGAAGCCATCGGGAGATCCCGAGTACTTCTTGGCTGTAGTGGAGGACATTACCAGGCGCAGGCTGATCGGGCGTCAGGTGTGAGAGGCCCGCGAGGCAGAGCGCTCCCGCATAGCCCAGGACATACACGACGACGCCCTGCAGAGCCTGGTCTACGCCCTTCAGGAAATACAGGTGCTCCAGATCTACGGGGTGGAAGGCAGGGAGGACGCGCTTGAGGATGTCGCGGACGCTCTGCGGCGCTCCGTCGAGGGGCTGAGGTCCGCGATCTTCGAGCTACGTCTGGAGCGCACGCTGGGCCGGTCTTTCGCGACCTCTTTGCAGGAGCTGGTTGGCTTGACCCGGCGGATGTCGCGCAAGCGGTTCGCCGTGAACCTTGAGGTAGAAGAAGGGTTTCCCAGGGAACTCTCCCGGCGGGCTGGCGGGGGTTTGATCCGTATTCTCCAGGAGGCCATGAACAACG
>JACDAR010000058.1 GCA_013695335.1 Rubrobacter sp. | reverse complement strand
CCGAGGCGTCCGAGGGACTATTTCCAGAGGTCCAACGATCCCAACGTGTGGGCGCTTCTGGACGATCCCGAATTTCAGGACGTTCTGGGGGACTACGGCGGGCGGTTCAAAGACCCGCCAGAGGTGGCTTCCAGCGACTGGCGTCCGCCGGATTTTGGGGGATTGCTGGATGCGGCGCTGGAGAAAGGTACTACCGAGAATCGGGTGTTTGGGACGTGGGCCTACTTCCGGGATTTCGTGCGGCTGGCGCGCCGTTCCGGGCGGGCGGGGGTCGCGCCGTGCGAGGTACCTGCTTCCGTGTTCCCGCACCTCAGGCGGTACGTTTGGATCCAACGCCACGACACCACGAGCCAGGCTGTCTCGCTGTGGAAGGCGCTCCAGACGCAGCAGTGGCGCAGGGACTCGGACGATGAGCTCGGTGGAAAAGGGCTGCGATTCAGCTTCACCGCCGTGGATCATCTCAAGCTGCGCATAGACGAGCACAACGCCGCCTGGCAAGACTTCTTCGACGAGTGCGGCATAGAGCCCGTCAGGATCGTGTACGAGGAGCTTGCGGAGGACTACGAGAGCATAGTGCCACGCCTGCTGCAGGAGATCGGGGTCCAGACTCCCGAGAACTTCTCGGTCGAGAAGCCTAGAATGAAACGGCAGGCTGACGAACTCTCCCAGGAATGAGTGCGCCTGTACAACGAACGCAAAACCGTGAACACAGCGGGCCGGAGCTGAAAGGAACAGAGTTGTCCGAACTCCCGAACATCCTCTACCTGCACTCGCACGACACGGGGCGGGGCGTCAGGCCGTACGGATACGCCGCCCGCACGCCCAACATCCAGCGCCTCGCTGAAGAGGGCGTCATCTTCCGCAAAGCCTTCTGCGCCGCCCCGACGTGTTCGGGCAGCCGCGCCTGTCTGCTGACCGGCCAGTACGCCCACTCCAACGGGATGGTCGGGCTCGCCCATCGCGGCTTCTCGCTCAAGGACTACAGCCAGCACATAGTCCACACCCTGCACGACCTCGGCTACTGGTCGGCTCTCATCGGGGAGCAGCACATCTCCAAAAGGCCCGACGTCATCGGCTACGACGAGGTATTCAAGATCCCGACCAACCACACGGACGATGTGGTCCCGGTGACCCTGGATCTGTTGGAACGCGCCAGCGACCGGCCTTTCTTCCTCTCCGTCGGCTTCTTCGAGACGCACCGCGAGTGGTTCCGCCCAAGCTCCCCGAAGAAGGCGAACTACGTGATGCCGCCGCCGAACCTCCCCGACACGCCCGAGACGCGCCTGGACATGGCCGCTTTCTACGAGAGCGCGCGGTCCCTGGATCGCGGCGTCGGCGCCGTGCTCGACGCGTTGGACGCTGAGGGGTTGGCCGAGAACACGCTCGTGATCTGTACCACGGATCACGGCCTAGCCTTCCCAGGCGCGAAGGCCACGCTCTTCGACAGAGGGCTTGGCGTCATGCTGATATTGCGCGGTCCCGGCGGGTTCACAGGTGGGAAGGCTCTGGACGCCCTCGTCTCGCACATAGACCTGTTCCCGACCGTATGCGACCTCGTTGGCGCGGAACGCCCGGCCTGGCTCCAGGGTGAGTCGTTGCTCCCGCTCGTGAACGGCGAGGCCGATGAGGTGCGCGAGGCCATCTTCGCCGAGAAGACGTATCACGTGGCATACGAGCCGGAGCGCTGCATCCGCACCCATCGCTGGAAATACATCAGGCGCTTCGATGACGAGCATCCAACGCCCGTCATCGCCAACATAGACGACGGCCCGAGCAAAGAGGTGGTGCTCTCCAACGGATACGCCGATACACCAGTGGCAGCCGAGCAACTCTACGACCTGCTCCACGACCCCAACGAGGCGCACAACCTCGCCGGAGATCCGTCATACGGAAGCGTGCTCGAAGACCTTAACGAACGTCTCGAAACCTGGATGCGCGAGACCGGAGATCCCCTCCTCGAAGGCCCGGTCCCGGCCCCGAAGGGCGCCGAACTGAACACTCCGGATCAAAGATCCCCCTCAGACCCAACCACCACCGTCTCGTAAGCCCCACACCCTCCACTTCACGCAAAACAATGGGCGGCGTGGGGCCAAATTTCGGCGTCTAAAAAATCTTAACATTTCACCTTGACAACCCCTACGAACCTGTATAGAGTCCCGAGTCGGAAGTTGAGAACTAAAGTACTAGACAATATAAAAATACTAGATTAGTAGGCAAAGACATAAAAGGAGGACGTGATGCGTAATCTGGTTCTATTGGCGTTTTTGGGTTTCATCGCCCAGTTGGTGGATGGATCCCTTGGCATGGCGTATGGCGTAACCTCGACGACGCTGTTGATATCAATAGCGGCCCTGACGCCGGCGCTGGCGTCCACGGTCGTGCATATCTCCGAGGTGGGCACCACGGCGGCCAGCGGAGTTTCTCACTGGCGATTCGGAAATGTGGAATGGGGCAAGGTTCTCTGGCTGGCCGTCCCTGGTGGCATCGGTGCGTTCCTGGGGGCTGTGGTTCTCGTCAACGTCATTGACGCCGCGGTGGCAGAGCCCTTCGTCGCTATCTTCCTGTTCCTCCTCGGTGGTTACGTGCTGGCGCGTTTCGCCTTCAACCGGACCTCCGAGATCGTCTCGCACCTGCCGATATCCAGGAAATTTCTTATGCCTCTTGGCTTCGTGGCCGGATTCCTCGACGCCGCCGGTGGCGGCGGGTGGGGGCCAATCTCCACGCCAACGCTGCTCTCCTCGGGCCGCATGGAGCCGCGCAAGGTGGTCGGCACCGTTGACACCAGCGAGTTCATAGTGGCCCTCGCCGCAAGCCTCGGGTTCCTGATCTCGCTCAGCTTCGCCGACGTGCCCTGGGGCGTGGTCGGAGCGCTGCTGGGCGGCGGCATCGTCGCCGCCCCGATGGCCGCGTGGGTCGTGCGTCACCTCAACGCCCGCGTGCTCGGCACTGCTGTCGGCGGTTTCATCCTGATGGTCAACGCCAACACCTTCTTCAGCGCCGTCGGTCTCACTGGTACGCCAGCGACCGTCGCCTACATCGCCATCGCCGCAGTGTGGGCCGTCGCCCTGTACTTCGCCATCACCGCCCTCAGGCGTGATCGCGAGCCCATCGTCGAGCCAGACGCCGCCCAGGTTACAGAAGAAGCCTGAGCAACATAACCTCCAAAATCCCGTCCGGCTGGTGCGCAGGCACTGGCCGGACGCTTTTCTGTCCTGATCTATCCAATGGTTTACTTTTCACCCAAACTCCGGCCGGTCATTGACGTGTCCTTCGTTCGGGGCTACCTTGTCTGGGGCTGTTGGAACCTGCGCACTGGGCGGTTGGGATGAACACCGAAGCTGAAAAAGGGACCAAGCCCGTAGGGTTCTGGGAGGCGTTCTGGTTCTGGGTGAAGCTCGGGTTTATCAACTTCGGGGGGCC
>JACDAR010000022.1 GCA_013695335.1 Rubrobacter sp. | reverse complement strand
TATATCGAGGTTCTTACGGGAGCTATCTTCCAGCAAGTACGGAGGGTTTTTGCTTGCGGTCAGCCCCGTGGTGGCCTCCTTCCTGCTGGCGGAGTGGCTGCTGTTCACGGGGGCCGGTTCCTTCACCGGGTTGCTTGGTTTTATCGGGGTGGCAATCATCCCGATACTCGGCGGCATCTTCCCCGTGCTGCTGCTGGTCGCCAGCCGCCGCAAAGGCGAGCGCATCCCCGAGAAGGTCTACAAATTTCTGGGCAACCCTGTGCTTCTGGTGGGCATCTACGTCCTGTTCCTCGCGAGCATCTTCCTGCACGGGCTGGTGATCTGGACGGACCCGCTGGAACGCGCCTGCGCCATGCTTGTTGGCGTTATGGTCCTCGTCCTGACCTTCACCATGCGCGGAACCTTTGCCCGGCGCACGGTGGTCGAGTTGCGAGATGATGAAGGGGATGATGGCGGGCGGGCCTACTTCTCGGTAATCGCCGCGGGCAACCCCACCGAAAGCGACGTGCGCCTATCGTACCCTGAAGGCGAACAACGCCACGAAGTCGCGAACGGTGAGGTTCCCGCCTTCGCTTCGTTGCGCCAGGCTACTTTCAAGCCAGTATCCGGCCCGGCCACCTTGAAAGTGTGGGCACACAAGGTCACTCCAGAGGGAGATTCCGAGGGACTTGTGGGATTCCTGAACGTGCGTCAGGGAGACGAAATCAGGAGGTTCGATCTAAAACTATCCAGGGGGCAGGTGGAGTTGCCCGTGGTTCCAGGCGACTATGAGGTGGAGATCACGCTGTCCCAGGCTGACGACGAGAAACCAGGCGGCTCTTTTGACATCGGAGGCGGATAGTGCCTCTACTTCGCGTCAGGTGAGCTGACAGTTTCGGGTTCGGGAGCGTGGATCGCCCCAGAGCGCCCGGCGAGCCGTCCCCCCGAATGCCCGGTGCGGAGCGCGATGATCTCACCCGCTATCGCCACAGCCGTCTCCTCCGGCGTGCGCGCCCCGATGTCAAGCCCGATGGGGCTCGATATCCGCGAGAGGTCGTCATCAGTTACGCCTTCTTCTTTGAGGCGCGCCGTGCGGTTGTCGTGGGTGCGGCGGCTGCCCATCGCCCCGATGTATCCGGCTTCGGTGGCGAGGGCTTCTTTGAGAACCGGCACGTCGAACTTCGGATCGTGGGTGAGGACGCAGATGACGCTGCGCCTGTCCACTTCGGCGGTCTTCAGGAACTCGTCGGGCCACGCGACCACCACCTCGTCTGCGCTCGGGAACCGCTCGCGGGTCGCGAAGACTGGCCTGGCGTCGCAGACTATGACGCGGTAGCCCATGAACTTGCCGAGGCGGGCGACGGCGCTCGCGAAATCTATGGCCCCGAAAACGTACATCTTGGGCGGCGGGGCGAAGGACTGGATGAAGACTGCCACGTCCTCCATGCGGCGCTGTCCCCTCGGGCCGAAGTGGCGCGTCTCGGTCCTGCCGCCTTCGAGCAGCCCTCGCGCCGCCTCGACCACCGCCTTGTCGAGATCCTGATTTCCCGCGGAGCCTTCGTGGTCTTCTGGGGCCACGAGCATCTTGCCTCCCAGGCCGGGACCTTCGATCACGGTCGCCATCGCAACCGGGGATTGCTCCTTGAGGGCGGCATGCCAGCGGGAGAGGATGCCCATTACCATTCCACTTTCTCGACGAAGATGTGGATGATCCCACCGCAAGTCAGCCCCACCCCGAACGCCTCATCATCTGAGATGCCATACGTGAGCAGCCTGGGTTCACCCGTCTCTATTGCCTGCATCGCCTCCTCGAACACGGCTGGCTCGACGCACCCGCCGCTCACGGAACCCACCACCTCCCCGCCCTCTGAGACGGCCATCGAGGTTCCAGGCCCAAGCGGCCCCGAACGTTCCACCTTCACCACGGTTGCGAGGGCTGCCTGTTTACCTTCCTCGCGCCAGTTTGCGACCTTGTCTACCACGGGATTCACGGTTCGCCTCCGAATCTCAATCTAGGCAGGGAATTCCCCGATCTTTTCGAGGAAAGTGAACTCCGGCGGCAGGGTGCCGCTGGACTGCATAGTCTCCTTTACCTGCGGATCATTCGAGAACCCCTCGAATACTTCCTTGCTCTCCCACTCGAACAGGACAACCACTTTTCCAGATCCTCTATAGCGACCTTGCCGATATGTGGACCATCGAACTCCTCCTTGCCCCGGACCTTCATGCTTTCGTCTTTCGTGGCGTTTTCAGGCCCGTCTCACCGGGTATCCGTTCTCCCGTATTGTATTACCGTCCCGTCCGACAGCGCCGGATATTGCGCGGGCTAGTTCTTCCAGCGACTCGAAGTTGTGGCCTGAGAGAAACACGTCAACGTGCGGGAGGGCTGCGGCCATGCCACGGGCGATGGGCTGATATCCTGGCGCGGCTTTCAGTGGGTTAACCCAGATCACCCGGTGCGCCAGGCGCTGGATGCGCTGCATCTGCTCCGCGAGCACCTCAACGTCGCCCCTGTCCCAGCCATCAGAGAGGATGACTACCACAGCGCCCCGCGCCATGCCGCGTTGCCCCCAGCGGTCCACGAACTCCTTGATCGTATCCCCCAGGCGCGTCCCCCCGGACCAGTCCTCGACAGCCCTGGATGCTTCTTTGAGCGCCCGATCCGGATCATGGGTCGCAAGCTCACGGGTGACGCGGGTGAGCCTGGTTCCAAGAACGAACGCTTCGACGGGATCTCCGGTTGCGACGCCCGCGTGCATGAAGCGCAGCAGCGCCCGGCTGTACGAGGCCATCGAGCCGGATACGTCACAAAGCAGTACCACCCGCCGCGGCAGGTCCCTTGCCTTGCGGTAGCGGTGACGTATTGGCTCGCCGCCGGTTCGCAGGGCGGCCCGAAGCGTCCTCCTGGCGTCGCGACGGCCCCTTGGCGCGGGACCGAGACGGCGACTCCTTCGAAGCTCCCCGGAGAGTCTCAGGTCGGCCATGAGCCTGTGAAGCTCGGCGAACTCCTCCGGCGTACAGTCAGCGAAGTCTTTCTTGCGCAGAAGATCCACGGGGCTGTAGCGGAGACGAACCGCCTCATCGCCCTGTTCGCCTTTCTCGACGGTTTTCTTTGCCGGCTGCACTGAATCTTCGGTCACGGACATGGAGAACCGGGTCTTGGGCGGCGAGACTATGCGTGGCGGCTCCTCACCATCCCAGAAGAGGCGGAACGCGCGGTCGTAGATTTCCAGGTCTTCCGGATGGGAGCACAGCGTGACCCTCCCGGCCCAGTACACGTCCTCGCGGCTGGTAACGTCGAGCTCCTCCACGGCCCGCACGAACTCCACTACCCGATCCGGACCCGCCGCAAGCCCGGCCCTGCGCAGAACGCGCCCGAAGGTAACGGCCGCATTCAGCATCGGCGGCGGAGAGACGGCTTCAGCCACCACCGCCCCCCGCGAGCAAACTCAGGGCCGCGCCCATCGTCCGCTGCTGATCCTCACGATACTTCACCACGGAACCAAGGGTGGCTGAGATGAGATCCTCGTCCAGCTCCTTCGCCCCGAGGGCCACGAGCGCCTCGGTCCAGTCGAGTGTCTCGGCGATGCCAGGCGGCTTGTAGAGGTCCATGTTTCGCAGGGTCTGTACAGCAGTGGCGACCTGCCTGGCGAGGTGTTCCTCCGCATCTGGCACGCGGAGGCGGACTATCTCCACCTCGCGGGCGATATCCGGATGGTCTATGTAGAAGTACAGGCAGCGGCGCTTGAGGGCGTCGTGGACCTCGCGGGTCCTGTTGGAAGTTAGGATAGCGACGGGCGGGCGTTCCGCCCTGATGGTACCGAGTTCCGGGATTGTGACCGCGAACTCCGAGAGGATCTCCAGCAGAAAAGCCTCGAACTCATCGTCGGCGCGGTCTATCTCATCAATCAGGAGGACAGGCGGCATCGGCCCGTGATGCTCGAGCGCCGAGAGCAGCGGCCTGCTGACCAGAAACTGCCGCGTGTATAGTTCGTCCTCGAAGCGCGTCCGGTCCCCGGCCGTGCCAAGAGCCTCGGCGGTGCGGATGTGGAGGAGCTGTCGGGCATAGTCCCACTCGTAGACAGCCTGGTTCACGTCTATGCCCTCGTAGCATTGGAGCCGGATCAGGGGCGTATCCAGCACCCGCGAGAGAACCTTCGCCACCTCGGTCTTGCCAACCCCAGCCTCACCTTCGAGGAACAACGGCCTGCCGAGCTTGAGGGCAAGGAAGATCGCGGTTGACAGACCTTCACCAGCCAGGTAATCGCCCCCGCGCAACCTCTCGGAGAGGTCCAGAGAAGAAGAAACGCCGGAGGGCAATGCCCCCCGGCGTTCGTCGGCGGCCCCGTTCAACGGGCCAGCGCCTCCTCCACGGCCCGCCGGGTCCACACCCGCGCCAGATGACGGCGGAAGTCAGCGGAAGCCGCGCCGTCAGAGGCAGGTTCCGTACCCTCGTCCGCGGCGTTGGCGGCCTCGGCGACCGCGTCGGCGCTTGCCCCGGAGAGTGCTTCCTCAACGGCCCTCGCCCTGATGGGCGTCGAGCCCATGCTCGTCAGGCCGATGCGGGCAGAGTCGATGGAGCCGTTGTTCTTCTCGACCACGGCCGCGACGCCGACGATTGCCCAGTCCTGCGAGCGGCGGCTGAACTTCTTGTATGCCCAGCCTGTGTTCGGGCCAAGCTTCGGAACCCTGATCTCGGTTATGACTTCCTGCGGCTCCAGCGCCGTCATCAGGTAGTCCTGGAAGAAGTCCAGGGCTTCGATGGTGCGTTCCCCGTCCGGTCCCTGCACAACGATGGTCCCTTCGAGCGCGCTGACGACGCTAGGCATGTCGCCCGAGGCGTCGCCGTGGGCCAGGGTGCCGCCGAGGGTTCCCCGGTGCTGGACCGAGGGGTCGCCGAGCAACCCGGCGGTGTACGAGAGGATGCCGCAGTGTTCCTGCACCAGCGGGTCATGGTGCACGTCGCGGTGGCGCGTGAGGGCGCCGATGGCGAGATGGTCTCCCTCGTCCCTGACGTAGTTCATGTCTTCGACGCGGCCGAGGTCTATGAGGACCGTCGGCGCCGCGAGGCGGAGGCGCATCAGCGGGATCAGGGAGTGCCCGCCGGCGAGGAGTTTGGCGTCTTCGCCGTGTTCGCCGAGAAGCTCGATCGCGTGGTCTACAGATTCGGCGACCTCGTAATCGAAGGGTACCGGGTACATTACGCGTCACCCCCGTTCTTTGCGGCCTGGATGGTTTCCCACACCCGCATGGGGGAGGCCGGCATGTCTATGTGCGTCACCCC